>JBILPP010000339.1:0-2694 GCA_044373765.1 Bacteroidia bacterium | reverse complement strand
TATAACAAAGCTAAATTATTGTTAAAATGTTTTGCTACATCAATAGCGTGGTCTAATGCATGTATAGCTACATCGCTAAAATCTAATGGTACAAGAATAGTATTCTTCTGAGTTGTTTGCATAATGTTTAAAGTGTAAATTGCCCTACGAATATAAGCCCGTATTTAATTTGATATTATGATATTGGTCAAAACATTAAATGATATTTATACATGAGCACTATAATCCCCGAAAGCGAATTAGTATTAAATAATGATGGTAGTATCTACCATTTACACCTTCTGCCAGAAGAGTTGGCAGAAACCATTATTTTAGTTGGCGATCAAAATCGGGTTGCTGAAGTATCAAAACACTTTGATAAAATTGAGGTTAAAAAGAGTAAACGGGAGTTTATTACACACACAGGTTACATTGGTAGCAAACGAATTTCTGTTGTGTCAACGGGTATTGGTACTGATAACATTGATATTGTGTTAAACGAATTGGATGCCTTAGCTAACATCAATTTAAAAACACGTGAGGTTAATGCATTGCCAACTTCATTAAAACTTATTCGTATTGGTACAAGTGGCTCATTGCAAAATGAATTGAATGTAGATGATATCCTTATTTCTTCATATGGTTTAGGTCTTGACAGTTTAATGCAGTTTTATGACTATGAAGAAAATGATGAGATATCAAACATGCTTAATACCATTGATGAGCAATTAGAATTACTGTTTGTTAATCCTTATTTATTTAAGGCTCCTGGTGAATTGTTTTCACAGTTTGGTAAATATTTTAATTCAGGCATCACGGCTACTTGCTGCGGCTTTTATGCACCGCAAGGTCGTATGCTAAGGGCTGAGGCCAAATACGAAGATTTGATTAAACGTTTGTCAAATATTGAAGTAAACGGACTACGTATTACAAATTTCGAAATGGAAACCGCTGCTATATATGGCATGGCCACATTGTTAGGTCATCAAGCTGTCTCAGTTAATGCGATCTTGGCCAATAGAATCAATCATACCTTTAGCCATAATCCAGATTTAGTTATAGAAAATACAATAAAAAAGGTGTTGGAAATCATCTAATCTCCTAGTTTTTTACATCATTCGATTTAATTATTTAACACGCCAACATTAGCAAGTTGGGCAGCAATATGCAGGTTTTGATTTTTGCCACATGATTTTAATCAATAATTAAGAGGGTTACTGTAGAATTAGCCTCTGAATAACAGTTCATTAAATTTATATTTTTTCCTCTTATAGGAAACGTTATTTTTGTTCCCACTTCGCAATTGAACAACTTTAAATATGACAACCAATTCAATAGTTGAAAAGATATTGGCCAATGCCGGCCAAACTTTCCAGAATTTAACACCTGCACAATTGGTGCAACACGCCATTAAAAATGGGGAAGGTGTATTAACTGATACTGGTGCATTAATGGCCGACACCGGTGAATTTACAGGACGCTCACCAAAAGATAAATTCTGTGTGGCGGATGCTAAAACAGAAAATACGGTTTGGTGGGGAGATGTAAACCAAAAGTTTGAGCCAGCTAAATTTGATGCTTTGTTAAACAAAGTAATTAAGCATTTTGAAGGGAAAAACATTTACACCCGCGATGCTTATGCATGCGCAGACCCAAAGTATCGTTTAAATATTCGTGTTTTTAACGAAACGGCTTATCACAATTTATTTTGCAATAACTTGTTTTTACGCCCTACAGCAGAAGATTTAAAAGATTTTGCTCCTGAATGGTTAATCATCAATGCTCCCAGCTTCAAAGCTGTTGCTACTGAAGACGGAACACGTCAACATAATTTTACCATGATTGATTTTACGCGTAAAATTATTTTAATTGGTGGTAGCGCTTACACAGGCGAAATGAAAAAAGGTATCTTTACTGTATTGAACTATATTTTACCTGAAGAAAAGGGTGTATTGTCAATGCACTGCTCAGCTAACATTGGTAAAAATGGAGATACTGCCGTATTCTTTGGTTTGTCAGGTACAGGTAAAACAACTTTATCAGCCGATCCAGAGCGAAAATTAATTGGTGATGATGAACATGGTTGGGCTGATAACAGCGTATTTAACTTTGAAGGAGGTTGCTATGCTAAATGTGTTGATTTAACCAAAGAAAAAGAGCCTCAAATTTTTGATGCCATTCAGTTTGGTTCCTTGTTAGAAAACACCCGTTTTTATCCAGGAACTACAACGGTTGATTATACCAATATTTCTGTTACAGAAAACACCCGTGCTGCATATCCAATAAACTTAATTGATAATATTGCAATACCTTCGGTAGGCAAAACACCAGAAAATATTTTCTTCTTAACAGCTGATGCGTTTGGTGTATTACCTCCAATATCTAAATTAAATGCCGGACAAGCGATGTATAGCTTTATTAGTGGTTATACTGCTAAAGTTGCAGGCACAGAGGCAGGTGTTACCGAGCCACAGGCTACTTTCTCAGCTTGCTTTGGTCGTGTATTCTTGCCATTACATCCCGGTAAATACGCTAAAATGTTAGGCGAGAAATTAAAAGCTAATCCAAACATTAACGTGTGGTTAATCAACACCGGTTGGACAGGTGGCGCTTATGGCACAGGCTCTCGTATGAAATTATCATACACCCGTGCTATGATTACTGCTGCATTAAATGGTGAGTTAAACAACGTAGCATACGAAAACCATTCAGTAT
>JBILPP010000338.1:0-2709 GCA_044373765.1 Bacteroidia bacterium | reverse complement strand
AATTTATTAAAAGCACAATTTGGTCAAGGTCCCGAAGAAGTGATTAACGAATCGATTGAATTAATGGAGTACGAAATTGCAAACGTGCTCAGAAAATGTGTTGAAACCAAAGTAAAACAAGTTGCTTTTATTGATGATCATGGCGAGTTAGGGCGTTGGGATGTGGCAGATGCCTCGCAAGAGTTAAAAGAGTTTTATGCTGTAACCCGTATTCCATTGGCCTTGCAAACACCGCAAAGTTTAATGAAAAACGATGCGTTAATTATTGCCAAACCTACCACACAGTTTAGCGAGTACGAAAAGTTTTTGTTAGACCAATTTGTGATGCATGGCGGTAAAATTTTATGGCTATTAGAATCGCAAATTGCCGACATGGATAGCATGGGCAGAAATGCCATGTTTATGACGGGTAGTTATGATTTAAACGTAGATGACATGTTGTTTAAATGGGGTGTTCGCGTTAACCCCAATATGGTTCAAGATTTACAATGTAATGCCATACCTATTTTAAGCACATTGCGTAATGGTACCCCGCAACAAAAGTTGTTGCCTTGGATGTTTTTTCCTGTAGCAGCCCCATCGCAGCAAAATCCACACATAATTGTAAAAGGAATTGACCCCGTGTTTTTTCAATTTGCAAGTAGCATTGATACCACATCAAACAAAGACATTAAGAAAACCATTCTGTTAACTTCATCTCCATACTCACGCACTGTTGGTGCTCCAGTTAAGGTTGATTTAAATATGGCCCGCACACAACCCGATCCAAATATGTTTACCACTGGAAATGCTCCGTTGGCTGTATTGCTTGAAGGTAAGTTTAATTCTTTGTTTCAATATAGGCCAGGTGCCAAAACCGATGCGTTGCCATATAAACCATTTATTGAAAATGGTAAAATGATTGTAGTTGCTGATGGTGATGTGATACGCAACCAACGCAAAGAAAGTACTGGAGAAATTTTTCCATTGGGCTACGATAGGTATACCAACCAACAATTTGGCAACAAACGGTTTTTATTAAACTGTATGGATTATTTGTGTGATGACAGTGGAATAATTGAAGTACGCGCTAAAGAAATAAAATTGCGCTTATTGGATAAAGGCAAACTAAAAACTGAACGTTTAAAATGGCAGTTGGTAAACTTGTTTATACCTATTGCCATTATGTTGATTTTTGGATTGATAAATAAAATGATTCGTAAACGTAAATACACGTTGTAATATTAAGTAGTTTAAAGCATGAGCAAACAGATTAAAATATTATTGGTATTAATTGTAGCTGCTGCAGCAGTTTATTTTTTAGTGGTACGTAAGCCTTGGAAATCATACACAGGTAATGGTACTGATTTTGCTATTGCAGACACGGGAACCATTACAAAAATATTTTTGGCTGATCCGCGAGGTGGTAAAGTATTGCTTACCAAACAAGCAGACGGATCTTGGTTGGTAGATAACAACGTTGCTGCCGATTTAACCAAGATTAACCTGCTGATGCAAACCATGCACGACATTAAAATGCGTAATCCGCTTGGAACAAACGAATTTAATACGGTAATAAAAGAGTTAACCGCTGCAGGTATTAAAGTGGAGTTTTATGAGGGTAATGATTTATTAAAAACCATTTATGTTGGTCAAATGACCTTGGATCAATCGGGTACATTTATGATGATAGATGGAGCTGAATCTCCTTTTGTTACCCATATTCCTGGTTTTGTGGGATACTTAACACCACGTTTTCCAACTAACCCTGTTAAATGGAAAAGCAAATTAATTTTTGATACCAAGTTGGATGAGTTGGCAAAAGTTACCATTAATTATCCCTTAACTCCAGCCGAATCTTTTAGTTTAGATAACACGGCTGCAACTCCTGTTTTAAAAGATGCTGCGGGCAATGTGGTGCAAGCTGATGCCAATTTTTTAAAATATTATGCAGGTAGTTTTACGCAATTATTTGCCGAGGCTTACGATGATAATTTTACTGCAGCACAGCACGATTCTATTTTTAAAGGTGATGCTTTTTGCACCATCAAAGTAGAGAACAAAGCAGGTAAAACCCAAGAGTTAAAATTACATATTAAGGGCATTGATAAAAAAACCAAAAGCCGCTACAATGACGAAGGCAAAGAATTAACTTACGATACGGATAAGTACTTTGCTTTTGTAAACGGTGATAGAAACATGGTGTACATCCAAAACTATAGCTTTGGCCGTGTTATTAAAAAGCTGAGCGATTTTAAAAGTGTGAAGTAATCATAAAAAAAGCCGCTAAGCGGCTTTTTTTATGTTAGGGTGATAAAAGGTGATTTATTCTTAATGATCTACTTTTCTCTTCTATTCATGTCCCGAATAATCGGGACACGGAAGGCACGTCCGCGTGAACGGGGTGTAAATGTAAGGTTATGGTTTAAATACAAAACCAAATAAGTAATTTGTTATTACATAACCAAACAAAAAATTACATGAAGCGGAATCAAAGTGATATTATGTGTGGGGAGATACAAAAGAATACCCCTCACTCTGAGTAAAGGGAGCTCCCCCGAGTACTCGGGGGGAGCAACGCTTACCTCTGATAATTTTTGTTACAAATTAAAGTGTTATCCTTAGAAATAATTTACAAACGGAAGTGTTCCCCGCCTATTAGGAGGGGTGGCCGCAGGCCGGGGTGGTGCAAACTACAATCATATAACTACCACAAAATACACCTTCAAT
>JBILPP010000337.1:0-2710 GCA_044373765.1 Bacteroidia bacterium | reverse complement strand
ACTAAGTTCCAATACGTCCCAGCGTAAAAACACATGGTGATTGCCCTTGTTTTTAGCTTTATCAGAATAAGTAAACCCAAATCTTCCTCCCAAAATAAGGTTATTACTAAACATGCTAAACAGATAAATATCCTTATTGATTAATGATTGTAATGTATCCGAGTTTACGGCATTTCTTGTATAACTAACCTCAAAAGGCGTGATGTAAAAAGAGATGTATTTTTTATTTAGTTGATAAATGATACCGCTTGTGAACACCCGTCTTTCAAAATTGGTGTTTAACTCATAAATACCTGAAGTGGTTAAAATAGTTCGTGTATTTACAAACCGGTAGTTCTTATCTAATCTCGGAAAAAGCAACAAACGTGGAAAGGTTAAACTGGCTGTTAAACTTTGCTCTGTAGCGTTAAACCAACGCGAACCGTTTACTTTACCTTGTGCTTCGAAAGAAGAACGATAGGTAAGCTTGAGTAATTCGGCATTTCTAAATGTGTTGCGGTTGTTAAACTGTAAAATGCCTGCAACACCATAGTTACCCGTGCTTGATTGATTGGTAAAGGTATTGTTTTGATCACTATAAATTGCCTGTGGTTCTAAAACGTAATCGTATTTTATATTTGGAGATAACCTCAAATAATAATCGATGTATTGGGTATCATTTTGCACATAGGGTTTTGGTGTAATGTTGATGTAACGAAATACCGATAAATCTCCGATACGATTATATGTTGCTGATAATGCTTGCTGATTAAACACATGACCTGGTGTTAAAAACATATTTTGCTCTAGCACCTTGTAATTTAATTTATAACGGTTAGGGATATAATAAAACGAGGGTGCTATTATGGTATCAATATTTTTAAATCCATTGATATCGTAATTAGGTTCAATATTTACGTAAACGTTTTTATTAACATGTACTTTATGTACCTCAAAAATCCCCTTGTTCAAAATATTTAAAGATACATTTACATTCCAATTATTATTCGCTGTATCTACATCAAATCCTATAAACTCAGCACTAAATGTATAATATCCATAATTACGTAACAAAGTAACAATTCGTTTCTGCTCATCCAATAAAACATCTTGCTTTAATCGATTACCGGGCAGAACGAGTGCATCTTTTTCGTTAGCAGTTAGTATGTCGTATAATTTTTTGTCGGCACAATTTATTTGGTATGAACCAATATGGTAAACATTGCCTGTATTTATTAAGTATTGCACCGTGGCTCTTTGCCTGCGGGATTTTACTTGATAAGTAATACCAGGATAATAAAAACCAACGCTCCTCAAATAACCCTTCATGGCTTTTACTGATGACTCAATAAAAGCGGAATCAAGAATTACTGGTAGTTCCCCATACTTATCGCGCATGTATGCTCCTATTTTACTGTTGCCATGTTTTGAACCAAAGTAATACATGCGCATTTTAAGTTTGGTTATGCCTAAAAATCGCTTGTTGGGTTTTTGTTTTAAATTATCGCCAATGGGGCTAACTACATCATTTCTAGTCTCACCTTCAACTTTAATTGTGCTGCCATTATATAATAGTTGTTGCGAGTCACGCAGTTGTTTGGTTATATTGCACGCATTTAGAACTAATGCCAAAAGCACTAGAGTAAGGAATTTATATATGTTGTCAAAAGCGCGCATCAAACTTATACAGTCGTTAAATCTTAAAAAGCACCGTAGCGAATTAAAGCTTTTTGTGGTGGAAGGTAAAAAACAAGTTACTGAGTTATTAACATCAAACTATCAGATAAATTGCATTGTAGCTACACCAAACTGGGCTAATGCTTTTGCGCAAGATATTAAAAACAATACCGAGTTAATCATAGTAAATGCAGAAGAACTTAAAAAAGCAAGTTTATTGCAAACACCCCAAGAAGTTTTGGCCGTGGTTGAAATACATGAACTTGCATTTACGCCTCAAATTTTAAACGAACAATTTACTATAGTGCTTGATGGCATACAAGACCCAGGAAACATGGGTACTATTGTGCGTATTGCCGATTGGTATGGGATAAAAAATATAGTTTGCAGCTATGATTGTGTAGATATTTTAAACCCAAAAACCATACAAGCCACAATGGGTTCATTTGCAAGAGTAAACGTTTTTTACACCGCATTAGATGAGTTATTTAATAATAATACGTTACCCGTATTTGGTGCATTGATGCATGGTGAATCTTTATACAATACTCCTATTTGTGAACTAGGAATTTTACTCATAGGAAACGAAGGGAAAGGCATTTCTAATAAATTACTACCTTACATCACAAATCCAATTACCATTCCGCGTGTTGGTGAAGCGGATAGCCTGAATGCAGGTATTGCAACCGCAATAATTTGCGATGCAAGAGCCAGATTTTTAGCAACAGGAAACTAATCCCCTTCGCCAATCAAATTCAAGTTTTGTTTATTTTTACCCAACACTCGGATATTCTATGAAATAAGTGATACAATTTAGTATTTTCGCGGCAATGGAAAACATCAGAAACTTTTGCATCATAGCACATATTGATCATGGAAAAAGCACTTTAGCCGACCGTTTATTGGAATATACCCAAACTGTTAGCAAGCGTGATATGGAAGCACAGGTGCTTGATGATATGGATTTGGAAAAAGAGCGTGGTATCACCATTAAAAGTCATGCAATACAAATGGATTATGTGCGTGATGGCAAAAAATATGTTTTAAATTTAAT
>JBILPP010000040.1:0-9564 GCA_044373765.1 Bacteroidia bacterium | reverse complement strand
AACCTACGAATTGAGCATTGGCATACTGACGCATCAAAGTCCATAAACCTGTTGCACCAACTCCATAGCCACGTCTAAATTGTTGTTCGTATGTAAATCCAAACTGTAAATCGTGTTTCGCTTTAGGATTCTTTTTAGGGGCAACTGAAGCTTCACTCATTACAAATAAAATGTAAGCCTCGTTCATCGATTTGCTGTAACCACCTTGCACAGTGCCGGGGCTAGTCCACATGTTTGAATATATTCCAAGTGGATTATCACCATTTGTTAAACCACCTAAACCACGTAATTGACTTAAACTAGTTACGTTTTCACCTTGAGAAGCGTAATAATCATAAATGGAGCGGGTGTAGTTTGAACGAATATTATTTCCAACAGGTTCAAATGTATAGGCCGTATCTATTGTACCAAAATTTCTGCGGTAAGCAGAAGTATATAAAGTTTTTTGCTGGCCATTTTTATCAACATAATTGAATGAATCTGGAGCTTGTCCCAATCCCTTAGCAACTAAGCCATAGAAATCTTGAGAATATGTTTTGAACTTTCCTACATAACCATAGCTAAACAAATCATTTTCATAATCTGCATTCATAGACTCTACAAAACGTCTCTCATAAGAGAAACGGGCAGTGTAATAAAAGCCTGATATTGTTTGTTGTTTTTTAACATCATCACCAGTTCTATTAAATGTTTGAGTAAACTGTCCAATAACACGACCAGTAAAATCTTGAGAAAGTTGATTGTTATCGTAGTTTAGCAACGAATTAGCGTAACTGAATCCTCTACCTCTAGAAAAGTTACCTTGGTAACCAACACGAATTGATATGTTGTTGGTTGGTTGATATGTAAAATTACCTTGTAAGTTTATGCTGTAATTGGCAACATTTTGGCGTTGGTCCACTTTTACTAAATCGCTTTTAGTTAAAAACTCGCCCGATGGAACAAAACCACCAGTTGCAGTTCTGGTTAATGGGTTTGCTTCTAATCGTGCTTGGGCTGCATCACTGGCTCTGTATGTATCAACAGCAGGCAATCTACCATCTAATTGATACACTCCGCTACCTGCGAGTGAAAAGCCAAGTAAAACACGTTCTTTGTCTTGTTTACCTTTATTCGCTACTAGTATTGGGCCTGAAATAAAACCCTGAAATTCGTTGTAATTAGAGTTGTCTCCTGCCCATCCGTAAAAAGGAGAAGCGGTAATGTATTCGAATGAACGCATCCAAATTCTCGATGGAGCTTTTGTATTGATGGCAATCGCACCACCTGTAAAGTCGCCATACAAAGCAGGCGTACCACTGGTGATTACTTGTATTTGATCAATTGCATTTTGAGGTATTGTAACACTCCCTGAAGCAACGCGCACTCCATCAATGTAGTATGCAGTACCATCGGCACGTGCACCTCTAATTGTTGGGGTTGCCCCAGCTCTTGCATCAACTCCCGCAAATGTATTTGCTACCATGTTTGCATTTCGTTGAGGTAAGCGCATAATTTCTTCTGCGGTTTTGGTTCCCCCTCCTTTTCCTTCACGGTCAACAAGTACTTTTTTGCTTTTGATCACTACTGTTTCCAACTCTTTACCTCCTGAAGGAACTAAAGAAACATTTTGGTAGGTAGCCTGATCACTTATTACACTGATACCACTTATAGATTGGCCTTGGTATCCTATTGAAGATACTTCCAAAGTGTAATCACCGGGTTGTAGTGGTTTGATGATAAAATCACCATCATCATCAGATTTCACTTGAGCCTTGATGATGCCATTCAACTTTAGCTGGATACTGGCATAATCAACAGGCTTTTTTGTTTTGCTGTCGATGATTTTACCACGGAGTTCGCCCAGTTGCGACTGCGCGTTGGCTACCATGCAAATAGCCATTAGCGCAACTAAAAAACTGTATACCTTTTTCATTAATTAATAATTATTCGGTTTATGTGTAATTCTTACAAGTTGGTAAATTAAGGGAATTTGGTTTAATTAATCAAAACATTACATTAACATAACTAGCTAACTTACTGATTCGTTTAAATTTACATCTGATATTTTTTTTAATAACACGGCAGATATCTTAAAATATGACTCTTTTGTCCACCCTGCAACATGCGGTGAAAGTATTGTTTTATCACTTCCAGCAATGTAATTAAACCATATTTTTTCTTGTTCACTCAAATTATTTAGTCGTTCATTTTCTAAAACATCAAAACCCGCTCCTTTAATTTTCCCCATTTGCATAGCTGCAACAACATCTTGCATCACTACAACTTCTCCCCTGCACATGTTAAACAGCCAAATTGGTTTTGCAAACTTTTGCAAATATTCAGCACCTATCAATCCTTTAGTATCATTGTTTAATGGCACATGCAATGTTAATAGATCTGCTTTCAAAAAAATCTCTTCCATCTGTGATTCTTTTGCATATTTATTTGAATAGTTGCTTAGATACTTATCATAGGTTAATACCTGAACATCAAACCCACTTAATTTTTGGGCTACAGCTTTTCCTGTGTTACCAAAACCAATAATTGCAACTGTTTTACCACTTAACTCTTCTCCCCTATTATCTTCTCGATTCCAAATGCCCGACCTAACTTCTTTATCCGATTTGTTAATTTTAGCAAACAAATTAAGCATCATACCCAAGGTATGCTCACCAACTGCATCGGCATTTGCCTCACCTGCATTAAACACTTTAATATTTTGGGCATAAGCAGTTGTTACATCAATATTATCAATACCCGCACCTGCTCGAGCAATAAATTTTAATTCGGGAGCTGCTTGTATTACTTCGGCATCTATTAGGGTTTTAGTTCTAACAATTAATCCAGTTGCTTTTGAGATATGATGTAAAAGATCACTGCGGGTAGCCGTTGGCATGTAATTAACTTTGTAACCAATTTGGGTTAACCCTTCTATAAGTACTTCATGAACGTCATCAATTATTAAAATCAATTTGTTTTTTGTCATACTTAATAATTTATTAGTAAATATTTTTTAATGAATGGTTGCACGAAGTAAAACTTACAATGAAGTATACATCAATCTGCCAATAGTGAAGTAAATGGCAAGGCCCAATAAATCATTAGTTGTAGTGATAAAAGGTCCAGTTGCTATAGCCGGATCAATTTTCATTTTATGCAACATCATTGGTATAAACGTTCCGAGAACTGAAGCAAAAATAATTACACTAAACAAAGCTACACTTACTGTAATACTTAAATCGTAAGAATGTGCAAAAGCCGCATTATAAGCAAACAAGAGCACAGAACAGATTAGTCCGTTTAATAAAGCTACTCGTAGTTCTTTTAATATTTTAGCTGCAATGTTTTGTGTGCCTAGAGTATCATTAGCCAAACCTTGAACTACTATTGCCGAAGATTGCACACCTACATTACCGCCCATGGCCGCAATAAGGGGCATAAAGAAAGCCATTTCGGGATGAATTTTCAAAGTGCTTTCGTATAATTCTATAAATCGAGATGAACCTATTCCACCCAATAAACCTATTAATAGCCAAGGTAAACGTGCCCTTGATAACACCCAAACTTTATCTGTTGCATCAACATTTTCGGTAATACCCGACATCAATTGGTAATCCTCGTTGGCTTCTTCTTTTATTACCTCCACCACATCATCAACAGTGATTTTACCTACCAATTGGCCTAACGCATTTACAACAGGAAGTACCACCAAGTCGTACTTTTCAAACAAATTTGCTATGGCTTCACTATCTGTAGAAGTTGAAACTGAAATAACTTCTTTATTAGAAACATCCTGTAATTTGGCATCGGGATGAGAAAGGATGAGGTTTTTAAGGGTGATTAATCCAACTAAACGTTCAAACTTATCCGTTACATATACCACATAAATAGAATCAACTTCTTCTGCTTGTCGCCTGATTTCATCAATACATTGTCGTACTGTCCAATTGTCATTAGCCTTAACTAGCTCTACCGCCATTAAACTTCCAGCAGTATATTCCTCGTAATTCATTAATGAAAGTAAACTTGATGCAAACTCTATATCTACCAGGTATGATATAACCTCTTCTTTTTCTTTTACAGCCAAGTGATTAAGCACATAGGCCGCATCATCACTATCCATGAATTGTACAAACTTATCGGCAATTTCTTTGGGTTGATAAGTAGCTAAAAATCGAGCTCTGATATCATCTTCCATTTCAACCAATACTTTTACAGCCTTATCAGAATCAATACACAACATAACTTGTCGCGACTCACTGGTATCAAGCTTGTCTAACAAATCAGCAACGTCCTGAGCATAGATGTGCTGCAGCTGTTGTTGCAATTCATCCAACAGATCATTCGCAATGATTTGCTTTGTCTGTTTTATAAAACCGTTATCAATTATTGTTGTTTCCATACTTAATAACTAAGTTGGTTAATGCTATAAAATCGTTTACTGATAATTGTTCTGCTCGTTTATCGGCAAAACCACTCGGTTGCAAAATAGCGTCATCAACACCAAATTGCGAAATTGCATTACGTAATTTTTTTCTTCGTTGGTTAAAAGCAGCTTTAACAACCCTAAACAACATCTTTTCATTAATATCAGGGGCCTCTGCTTTGCGCACCATACGCATCACCCCTGACTTTACCTTGGGGGGCGGAATGAAAACATGTTCAGGAACCGTGAATAAGTATTCTAAATCATAATAGGTCTGAGCTAAAACACTTAAAATACCATACTCTTTACCACCCGGACCTGAGCAAATCCTTTCAGCAACTTCTTTTTGAAACATCCCTGTCATAATGGGTATTTGCTCACGGTACTCTATTACTTTAAAAACTATTTGGGTAGATATGTTATAAGGAAAGTTACCAATCAGTGCAAACTCTTCGTTAAATAACTCAGTTGGCTTTATTTGTAGAAAATCGCCTTGAATAAGCCTAGGCGACAAATCAGCATAATGTTTCTTGAGGTACTCAATAGATTCAGCATCTATATCTATGGCATAGAGGGTAATGGGCTTTTGGAGTAAATATTTGGTGAGCACTCCCATTCCAGGACCAATTTCAAGCACCAGATTTACATCACACTTGCTCATTAATCCATCAACAATATCGGATGCAATTTGCTCGTCATTTAAAAAATGTTGCCCTAAATATTTTTTTGCTCTAACCTGTTCATGCCTCATGTTGCAAATAGAACAAATTTTATGCATTTATCCTTCCTTATTTGCATGTGAGTTTTTTTTATAGATTTGCTGCTTATAGTAACATACAATATGTACACCACAATTCAATTAAAAACCAAACACAGTAATAATAAGTCGGTACTTTATTTAGCAAACAAAAAAACAGATTGGAAATCGTTTTCGTTTGATAAAAAAGAAATCGACTACATCAACAAAAAGATTGCAGCTAAAGAGAATTTGATTTTAGTAAATCAACTAACCCGATTGGCTTACATTCAACTTATAGAAGAGGTTGATGGCAAAGACGAATCAGAACAACTAGAAACGCTGCGTGGCGTTGGCAATAGAGTTTGTACAGCCATTAATATGCACAAATATGCCGAGGTAGAATTGCAATCGTTAGTAGAAAACGAAGAATTACTTTTAGCCATTGCCGAAGGGTGTGCATTGAGTAATTATCAATTTATAAAATACAAGAGTGAACAAGATTTTAATACCCTTAAAAATATTGTTGTTGTATCAACCCAAATGAAAAAAACTGCTGTAACAGAATTAGAAATTCTAGTGGAGGCAGTTTGTAAAGCGCGCAATTTAGTAAATGAACCTCAGAGTCATTTAAACGCAATTGGCTTTGCTGATGAGATGATAAAAATGGGAAAGGCCGCTTCTTTTAAAGTTGAGGTATTAAATAAAAAACAAATTGAAGCACTAAAAATGGGTGGATTACTAGCGGTAAACAAGGGAAGTCAAACACCTCCCACTTTTACCATTATGGAATACAAACCCAAAAAAGCGATCAATAAAAAACCTATTGTTTTAGTAGGCAAAGGCGTTGTTTATGATACTGGAGGATTGAGCTTAAAACCAACAGCTGGGATGGATACCATGAAATGCGATATGGCAGGTGGCGCTTTAGTTGCAGCAACCATGTATGCAGTTGCAAAAGCACAACTTAAAGTGCATGTTATTGCTTTGGTTCCGGCAACAGATAACCGTCCGGGTGAAAATGCTTACGCACCAGGTGACGTTATAAAAATGTACGATGGTAAAACAGTAGAAATGCTTAATGCGGATGCAGAAGGTAGAATGATTTTAGCGGATGCATTGGCTTATGCCAAAAAATATAAACCAGCATTGGTTATGGATTTTGCCACATTAACAGGTGCCGCAGCCGCTGCTATTGGAAGCTATGGCATTGTTTGCATGGGAACTGCCGATGAAGCCACTAAACTCAATTTAAAAATATGCGGCAACCAAGTACATGAGCGTTTGGTTGAATTTCCATTCTGGGATGATTATGGCAAACTGTTAAAGAGTGATATTGCTGACATGAAAAACATTGGAGGACCCGTTGCGGGTGCTATAACTGCAGGAAAATTCTTGGAGAAATTTATAGATTATCCTTGGATGCATTTTGACATTGCAGGTCCTGCATACAATAGCACAGCAAGTAGCTACCGCCCTAAAAATGGAACAGGCGTAGGTGTAAGATTAATGTTCCAGTTTTTAAAAGAGTTAAGCAACTAAACACATGAGTAAATTACCTATAATAGGCATAACCTTGGGAGATGTTAATGGCATTGGCCCTGAGGTAGTAATAAAAACATTATTAGACAACCGTATTTCAGATTACTGCACACCAGTTGTTTATGGCTCGCCAAAAATTATTACTTACTGGAAAAAGGCCATTAACCACCCAGACTTTAATATTAACATCATAAAAAGTATTGATCAGGTACACCATAAAAAGGCTAATATTTTAGTTTGCTGGGAAGAAGAGGTAGAAATAAAACCAGGTGAGGTAACAGAGGCAGGTGGAAAATATGCTTTCAAAAGCTTAGAAGTGGCAACCAAAGATCTGAAAGCTGGCCATATTCATGCATTGGTAACCGCGCCATTAAACAAGCATAATGTAAATAGTGATACACTTCCATTTACCGGACATACAGAATATCTGGCTCAACAAGATCAAGCAAGCAATTATTTAATGATGTTGGTTTGCGATGATTTAAAAGTTGGTTTAGTTACTGGCCATGTACCTTTAAAAGATGTTGCTTCTAAGATTAGCGTTGATGGCATTTTAAGTAAACTTAAAACGATGCAACAAAGCCTAGAAAAAGATTTTAGCATCACAAAACCTAAAATTGCTGTATTGGGATTAAACCCTCATGCAGGGGATAATGGCTTATTGGGCAACGAAGATAAAGACATCATTGCCGTTGCATGCGCCAAAGCCCAAGAAAAAGGTTTACTGGCTTATGGCCCTTATCCATCAGATGGTTTTTTTGGTGCTCGTCAGTATCAAAAATTTGATGCTGTTTTGGCTATGTACCACGATCAAGGACTTATCCCATTTAAATTTTTAGGTTTTGAGAATGGGGTTAATTTCACTGCTGGTTTAAGTTTTATTCGCACCAGCCCCGACCATGGAACAGCCTACGACATAGCAGGTAAAAACAAGGCAGATGAAAACAGTTTCAGAAATGCATTTTATGCAGCGATAGATTTGGTAAGAACAAGAAATGAAAACTTTAAATTAAGTGAAAACTCCCTTCCATTTTCGCAACACCGCAAAGAACGTTTCAGAATTGATTTTTAATTAAAGAATAACACTAAAAAAGGCCGACTATTATTAAAATAGATTCGGCCTTTTTCATTCATGCTATAATTTGAGCTATTCTAACTTTTAGTTAACTTTTTCAAATCCTCAATATCACCGTCAAACACATTAAAATCAACACCACCCCTTATTCCGTTCACACGACCTCGGTCGCTGTGTTGCCAAAAATGCCATCCTGATAATTTACCTTTTAAATCAGGCGTGCGGTAATGAGCAATCCAAAGTGGATATTTTTTAAACTCGGAACCAGTTAACATGGTTTTATAAAAACCATAGTTGGTATAGATGATTGGTGTTACACCGTATTGTTTTTCAACCAACACCAACCAACGTTTCAAGTTCTTCTTTAATAAAGATTGGCTAGCACCTCCGTACATTTCAATATCCAAAACCGGAGCTAAGTCACCCTTTTCTAATTTTGAAACTTGTTTAAAAAACAATCGGGCTTGTTCATCAGCTGTTAGGTGTGGACGATAGAAGTGATAGGCCCCACGCAAAATTCCCGCCTCTTTACATTCTTTCCAATTCGACTTAAAGTATTCGTCAATGACCGTGCGCCCCTCACTTGCTTTAATAAAAGCAAATTGAATTGAAACATCTTTGTGCTTCATTTTACTCACAGCATCCCAATCAATATTGCGTTGGTGACGGGATACGTCAATACCATGCAAATCATATTCGCCAGGTAAATCAATTCCAAAAGTTGGGTATGAAGGAGAGCTTATTTTTACAGTATTAGCAACTCCCTTAACGTTTCCATTGCTTAACAGATATACAGTACTCGTACCCAATGCAAGCGTAACAGCACAACTTAATAATATTTTTCGGGTATTGATCATTTTTATTTTGTATTTCAGCCTCCGAATATAAAACGCAAAAACAAATTCAATGTGTACAACCTGTTAATTATTTTACACAAGCGTAAAATTTAAGTCTATATTTTAATACAGCCCTAATATTGCATCTTGATAATGAGGCTTAAATTATTTTTTGTTTACAAAAGTACGGTTTTTATTTTTTTATTTTTACATTTGCAACCCGTTACAGATTAATAACTAAATGTTTTTTTTGTTAAAATAAACTTTAGTTTGAAATTACTAATTAGCAAATATGGCGGGATAGCTCAGATGGTTAGAGCGTAGGATTCATAACCCTAAGGTCGGCAGTTCGATTCTGCTTCCCGCTACTAAGAAAAAAGTCGTTCTGATGAACGATTTTTTTTATGCCTTAAAATTGCAGTATTTGTATGTTATTCTTCGTTATCGTAATATATTTTATAGTATTTACGTCCGTTTTGGTCTTCACCACGCTCAATCAAATTGCGATTCCCGTGGATATAAATATGGAAATTCTTATCTAATTTTAAAACACTTTTAAAAATACGCGCCTGCTTCTTTACTGCTTGCGTATTGATATCAAAACCATCGGCCATGTCTAAATCGCCATCTGTTTGCATCGTTTGTTTAAAAGAGTTGAATGAATTAATCACAGAGCTATCTTCAAATACTGAAACAGCGAAATCATCAGCAACAAAACGTTCATTTTCCTTGAAATAATTTACGGACTTATTCAGTAAATCTATTTGATCCGCTTTGGTTACCTCAAACTCTTCGGTAAGTTTCTGTGTAACATATGCTTTTGCAACGTTTAAAAAATTTCGTGTATAGTTGTAATCGTCTGCACACGTTTTAATTTGCAAAAAATCATCCTTCCAATAAGAAGCTTCTGCCCCACGCCCAGCCTTATCAACAATAGCTAATTTATAGCCCTGCTCTTCATTTAGTT
>JBILPP010000336.1:0-2716 GCA_044373765.1 Bacteroidia bacterium | reverse complement strand
GCTAACTTCTTTTTCTTCAATTTTCACCTTGCTCTTAATTACATCGCGTACTTTTTGCGATACGGCTAGATTAATCATACGGCTGCGGTAATCTTCTTTTTTCATGCTTGGTTCAATAATACCCTCCAGCATTTCATCACTTATACCTGCAGTTCCATATGCACCAAACATACTGCGGGTGTAATTCAAAGCGGCCTCTTTAATGTCGGCCTCTTCTACTTTAACCCCAGCTTCGCCCAATACCTTCTCTTCAAATATATGATTGCGTAAGTAGTTTGCTTCGTTGCTGTAATTTTCGTCAACGTTTTCGGTAGTAAATTTATCCGCATGGCGATCAATTAACCAACGTTTTAAAAACGCATCAGGTAGTTCAATTTTTTGTTTAGCTACTAAGGTATCTAGCATTTCATGCTCAATCAAATGATCTGCTTGGCCATTAAAGTAGTTTTCTAACTCACCTTTAATACGTAAACGCAATTCATCAATAGAGTTTACAACGCCTTCACCATAAACCTTGTCAAACAACTCTTGGTTTAAGTCTGCCTTTTCGTTGCTCTTAATGTCTTTAACCGTTACACGGAAATTTTTATTGATGTCTGCAACAGCAAGTTTATTGATGTTTAATGCGTGAGACATTTCTGTTTGGTCATTATCAAACAAATCAAAAACATTTACATCAAATGATTTTCCTTTGGTTGAACCTAAGAATTCATTTTTAATGGCTTCGTTTTTTATTGATTGAATAAGTATCGGGGTTGAATCTGAATAAACACCACCTTCAAAAGTATTGCCGTTTTCGTCTAATTCAGCCATTGTAGTATATACAATGTCATTTTCGCTTGCGGTATCAACATCAATCAAATTACCCGAACGCTTTTGCAAACGATCTACTTCTTCGTCAATTTGTTTTTCGTCAATTGCTACTTTTAGTTTAGTAAAAACATCTTTTTCAGATATGTCTAAAGTAAACTCAGGTGCTAAACCCACATCAAATTTAAATGTGTATTCGTTGCCTTTAACTAACTCATCTACTTTGGTATCTTCGGTTAATACCGGTTGGCCAAGTATGTTTAGTTTGCTTTCCTCAATGTAATCAAACAAACCACGACTTGCAGCACTATTAATGGCTTCCAGTAAAACGGTAGTTCCATACATTTTTTCAATCATACCTTTTGGTGCCATACCCGGACGAAAACCAGGGATGTTGGCGCGTTTTTGGTATTCTTTTAATTTGGTGTCAATCTCTTTAGCGTAATCAGCGCCATTAATGTTTACTGAGATTGTGCCGTTTAAGGCGTCTTTTTTATCGAAAGTAACGTTCATATTAAAATAGTGTATTAAGAAAAAAAGACTGATTTTAGGTCAGTCTTTTTCGTTTCTAGTTGTGCGCATGGAGGGACTCGAACCCCCACGCCTTTCGGCACCAGATCCTAAGTCTGGCACGGCTACCAATTACGCCACATGCGCCTAAAAAGGACAGCAAATGTAAGGCGAAAAATGGTTTATGCAAATTTTTTTTAACCTTGATTAATCTTTTATTTTAAAAAAGGAAAAACGATTGCAAAATCAAACCTATTGACTCATGCATATCCTCATTTAAAATTTCATTTTTAATACTGAAGATGAGCTAAGGGTAAAACCAATTAATGCACCTATTTAGCCTAAGCTATGATATATAATTAACCTTTTATTTGAGGCTTCTTAAATTGCAATTGTTATAACTGTATTGTTTTAAATTATACCTCATTGTTTTGGTGTTGATATGTGGGAATTTGAATAAATGTAATTGCCTACATTTGTGCTTGATTTATAACCACAGAAGAAAGCTTATGCAGCCCGTAGTTGATACAGAAAAAGAAAATAAGGAAATAGTAAAGGCATACCGTAATGTTATTAAGGCATGTAAACGTAATTTAGATAACAACGATAGGAAGCAAATCAGAAAAGCATTTGAGATGGCTTTGGATTCGCACAAAACGATGCGTAGAAAATCTGGTGAGCCTTATATTTTTCATCCTTTGGCCGTAGCGCAAATTTGTGGTGAGGAGATTGGGCTTGGAGCTACATCTATTATTTGTGCCCTGTTGCATGATGTAGTGGAAGATACTGAAATAACACTTGATATTATTGAACTCAATTTCGGTAAAAAGGTTTCAACTATTATTGATGGATTAACCAAAATATCGGGTGTTTTTGAACAGCAAGACAAATCTATTCAGGCTGAAAATTTTAAGAAGTTACTTCTAACATTAAGTGATGATGTTAGGGTTATATTGATAAAACTAGCTGATAGGTTACACAACATGCGTACCCTTGATTCTATGAGCTCGAAATCGCAACTAAAAATTGCAAGCGAAACGCAATACGTGTATGCGCCTTTGGCTCACCGTTTAGGATTATATTCAATTAAAACCGAGCTAGAAGATTTAGCGACTAAATACCTTGAACCCGATAAGTATAATTTCGTTAAAAACAAGTTACAAGAAACTAAATTACAACGTAACCGGTATATAAAGCAGTTTATTGAACCATTAATTGAAGACTTGGATAAGGAAGGATTTAAATATGAAATGAAAGGACGACCCAAATCTATTCATTCCATTTTAAATAAAATGAAGAAACAAAACATCCCTTTTGAGGAAGTGTATGATTTGTTTGCCATTAGAATAATTATTGATACTGATTTTGAAGATGAAAAATCTGATTGCTGGAAGGT
>JBILPP010000335.1:0-2718 GCA_044373765.1 Bacteroidia bacterium | reverse complement strand
CTGTTGTTGTTTGTTTTATGGTCTTCTTATGTTTGGTTATTGCCTGCCATTGCAGGTTATGGGGCAAGTGTTTTCCCAAAAGAATATGAAATTGAATTTGGACAAAAAATGTATCAATCAGTTTTGGAAGGTGAGCAAATTGATTCATCTAAAACCATGGCCATCAACCAATTTTTCAACCAACTTAAAATAGATAAAAGTTATCCTGTAAAAATCACAGTTGTAAAATCAAACATTACCAATGCATTTGCTTTGCCGGGTGGCGGTATTGTAGTGTATGATGCCATATTAAATAACATGAAATCGCCCGAACAATTGGCTGCTTTATTGGCTCATGAATATTCGCATGTAGAACTCAAACATGCTACACGAAATCTCTTTAGAACCTTATCTGGGTATTTATTTTTGTCTGTTATTTTTGGCGATATGAGTGGGGTAGGAGGTGTATTAATTGAAAATGCCCACCAACTAAGAAACCTTGGTTATAGCCGAGAACTGGAAACTGAAGCAGATAATCAGGGCTTAAAAGTATTGAAGCAGAATAACATCAATTATATGGGTATGGTTGATTTGTTTGAATTATTTAAAAAAGAAAGTAATGGAGTTGAAGTAAATGAACTCATTAGCACACATCCTGATTTAGATAATCGCATACAAAATGTGCACGATTTTGCCAAATTATACCCTTATCAAATATTACCAAATGATTCTTTAAATAGATACTTCAATCAAATTAAAAATAATTGGAATGAGTAACCTTAATTTACCCATACTTGTTAAAAACGCAGCACAAAAGTTAGGCGAGTATTTTGAGCATGATTTGATATCTCAATCAACTACTTACCAGCAACTACATGAGCGGTTAACTGAATTGATTGTTTATCTGTTGCTGCATAAAATGGAACTTTTATTACAGGTGCTTTATCGGGTTGATGTATTTGAAAGAGATACCAAGGCTGCCTTTGCTCAAAACGACCCTAAACTAATTGCTCCTGAGTTGGCTAAGTTAATTATAGATAGGGAGTTGAAAAAGGCCGAAACCAGAATTAAATACAGGTAAGGTTAAAATGACACAAAACATTTGGCTTAATACCTACAAATAGATAAGTTCGCCACTTGAATTTTTATAAACTATAAATGATAATCATCGTATTTTTAATTGCACATTGGTACATCTCTTTGTTTTGCCAAACGTTTTATTTACACCGTTATTCTGCGCACAAAATGTTTACTATGAATCCTTTTTGGGAAAAATTCTGGTACGTTTTTTCTTGGTTAACACAAGGTACTTCTTATTTAAATGCTCGTGCATATGCCATTTTACATCGTATGCACCATGCTTACAGTGATACGGAAAAGGATCCACACACGCCTCAGTTTTTTAAAGAGGTTTTTACCATGATGATGCACACGCGTGACGTTTATAATGGAGTATTGCGTGGTACCATTCAAATTGAAGAGAAGTTTGACAAAAATTTCCCTGTATATCCTGTAGTTGATAAAATTGCTGATAGTTGGTTTTCTCGTTTAGGGTTTGCCGCTTTGTACACACTTTTTTACATTCAATTTGCTACTTCACCTTGGATGTTTTTATTGCTACCCGTTCATTTTTTAATTGCGCCAATTCAAGGTGCTGTTGTTAATTGGGCAGGTCATAAATACGGATACCGTAATTTTCCTGGTGAAAAAGACCACTCTAAGAACACATTAATTATTGATTTTTTAATGTTGGGTGAGTTATTTCAGAATAACCATCACCACGCAGGTGCTCGTCCTAACTTTGCTGCTAAATGGTGGGAGTTCGATCCAGTTTATCCATTTATCAAATTGTTTGACGCGATTGGAATGATTAAGTTGATACCTATTAAATCAACTGGTAAATAATTTACAAATAAATTGTTTTCAAAAATGCCCTCGAATTTCTCGAGGGCATTTTTTTTTATAAATCATTTCAATACAGTGTATACCTAATTCCTAAAATAACCCTTCGTCCTTGTAGTGGCGCATAGTTATAGCTGGGGTCGAAAGTGTATGCATTGGGGTTGTTTTGATTTACGTTTTTATCAAACGGATCGAAGGCGCGCATAATGGGGTTTTGAGGCATGAAGTTAAATACGTTTTTAATACCCAGATAAACCTGCCAATTGTTTTTAAGTTTTTGGGTTAGCTGCACATTTTGTATGCTAAACCAAGGTGAATATTCGGGTCTGAAATCGTTTGGTAAAACGGGTAAACGCATAGGGCTGTATAACTGCCCCGTGTAATCAATGGTTAAGTTAATTTTACGCAGTGTGTAGCTTAATTGAAATGTGCTACTAAATTTGGGGGCGTGTATTTGAACAGATTTTTGATTGATGTTGTTGACGTCTTTTTCTATTTTAAAAACATTCATCCATGTTGCACCTATGTTTAACTTCAAAGGAAATCCAAAGGTTATATCGGTGTTCAAACTTAAACCCCTACTTATAGCATAACCATTTAAATTATCATAAATAATTTTATTCGGGTCGGTATCATAGTCGGCAATAATGCGGTTGCTAAAGTAAGTGTAAAATGCAGAAGCATCTAAGTTTGCGAATCCTTTTCCTTTAGTAATAAAACGTGTGTAGTTTACATTTCCGTTCCAGCTTTGTTCAGGTTTTAACGATGATTGTATAATTACTTCACGTGCTCCTGTTAAAGCCGCATGGTCTTCGGTAAATAAATTCACAACCCTAA
>JBILPP010000334.1:0-2719 GCA_044373765.1 Bacteroidia bacterium | reverse complement strand
TGTGTAAACGTAGATTCAATGAATATGCTTGTTGTTCCTACGCCTATAGTTGATGCTGGTACAAACTTTGCAATTTGTAAAAATGAACCCATTTTTCCAGTAGCCTCAAAATCGGGAGCAACTACAAATACTACCATACCAGGCTCCACTTTTTGGAGTTTTGCACCAGGACAATTGCCAAATAATATGAACAATGCCATTGTAAGTAAACTTAACTTCGATGCGCTAAATCCTATAGTACCAATTAACGGAGGTGTTTGGAAGTTGTATTTCACAGATGATGCCACAGGTTGTTCTGCACGCGATAGTGTAACTATGGAAATTATAAAACTTCCAGAAGTGGATATTGCATACGCAATTGCAGGAACCAATGATTCCATTTGTAAAACAGCATCGGGTATTCAGTTTTCAGGTACTGCTACCCCAACCGGAGGCATTGGCCTGTTTTCTGGAGTTGGCGTTACAGCATCGGGGCTATTTAATGTGCAAGACCCAATTGTTATTCCACAAAATAGCTATACCGCATACTATAACTACTCGATAACTAAATTAAGTACCACCTGTACTGGATATGATTCTATCACAACTTTTGTGCAACAACCACCAACATTATCTTTAGGTAATGTTTTGCCAAAATGTGATTATGATACCATACCATTTGATCTATTGGCTACTGTATCTCCTGCATTTTATGGAATAAAATGGACACACGATGGCACTGGCACTTTTGATGATGATGCATCATTAACACCAAAATACAGGTTTACCAAACCGGGTGATTCTGACAAACAATTTGTAATAGCAACGGCAAATACAACCAACAATGGGGTTTGCGCTGCAACTACAGCAAATGTGCGTTTAGATATCAATCCTAAACCTAATCCTAAGTATACTTGCGATAGCTGTATAGGTTGTGCTCCGCTTACCTCTTACTTAGCTGCCGAAGGTTCTGGTGTAGGAAATAGTACATACAATTGGTACCTGATTAACGGAACCAGTGAAACCCAATTTGCACCTGGTGATTCTGCTATTATTAGCACACTTGCTACATATGGCAAAAGAACCATTAAACTAAAAGTAGTTACACCAGCAGGTTGTACTTCAGAGTTTATTGATACCATAACGGTATATGATGTTCCTAAAGCTTCTTTCTATACTAATCCCGAGAAAACAACAATTGCTAAACCTGAGTTTGATTTTTTCAATACTTCTACTGTAGCCGATAACCAAACCATGAAGTACAGATGGAATTTTGGACCTGATCCGCAATACGCTGGATCGGGTAACGGACCAGATAGAATACTTGACGAAAAAGACCCCCAAAACATAGCTTTTGATACCGTGTCTTGTATACCAACATACTTAACCGTAACAACAATGCCAGGTGGTTGTATTGATACTGCAATAAGACCTGTTTGTATCGAACCGGATATCACTGTATTTATTCCTTCTGCATTTAGACCAGTGCTTGGGGCAAATTCTGCTCCATGTGTTGACCCAACAATACCTGGTTGTAACGACAAATTCTTTGTATTTGCAGAAGGATTTAAAACCATAGAAGTTTATGTGTTTAACCGTTGGGGACAACAGGTATTCTCTACCATCGACCCAGATAATGGATGGAATGGTTTGGTAAATAATACAGGAGCTGAGTGCCCTCAAGATGTATACATTTACCAAATAAATGCGACCAGCTTTAATGGCAAAAAATACACCTACTCAGGATCTATTACGTTATTAAGATAAGTGTAGTTTAAAAAACCATGAAACGCGCGGCCAAGGTCGCGCGTTTTTTTTATGTCTGCTTTTTATATTGCAACAATTTTATATATTGCCTTATGAGGATTTTGTTTCTATACGTAGCTCTTTTATTAACATCGATTGTTCTAAAAGCACAAACTACATTTAATATTAATGGCCCCGCAAATAATACGATAAACTATATAGCATACACACATGCCATAGTATACGTAAATGCTAATACTGTATTAAACGATGCAACCATAGTTGTAAAACAGGGGAAAATAGAACGAGTTACCGCACAAGGTGCTGTGCCCAAAAATGCAATTGAGGTAAACCTAAAAGGCAAGGTTGTTTATCCATCCTTTATTGATTT
The DNA here is from genome assembly GCA_044373765.1 of Bacteroidia bacterium. GTDB lineage: Bacteria > Bacteroidota > Bacteroidia > UKL13-3 > UKL13-3 > UBA6183. The sequence continues at coordinate 603 of JBILPP010000334.1, read as the reverse complement.
GTATAGTCATTATGGAATTGATATTCCATCATTTAACAAGAATAAAAATAATGGCGAACAATTTAACAGCAATAAAGCAGGTGCATTTGCATGGAACGAGGCAATAAAACCTGAGATCAACGCTGCACACTATTTCAATTATAACCATCGAGATGCCATCGCTTTAAGAACGATGGGGATTGGAGCCGTTATTACTGGAAATCAAGATGGAATTTTGAGAGGAACAACAACACTAGTAACAACGGCAAATGAGGAGCCGCATTTTACAATTATTGGAAATAACATCACCTCGAGCTTTAGTTTCAACAAAGGCAATTCACCACAACCTTACCCATCATCATTAATGGGCAGTATTGCATTAATACGACAAACATACTATGATGCGAAATGGTACGTAGGGCAACAAAAAGAAAAAAATTTATCTCTAGAGGCGTTTATAAACCTAAGTAATTTACCTGTAATCTTTGATGCTGGTAATAAACAAAATGTGTTACGCGCAGCGGCTATCGCAAAGGAGTTTAATGCCAAGTATATTATAAAAACAAATGGTGATGAATACCAACGTGTACAAGAAATTAAACAAACAAATTTACCTTTAATTGT
>JBILPP010000333.1:0-2736 GCA_044373765.1 Bacteroidia bacterium | reverse complement strand
GAGATGTAGTACTCATCATGTTAAACGTGTTATTACTCAAGTAGGCGATTTTATTTCCGTTTAAATTCACAATAATGCTGTTGTTGCCTATCATGATTTCGCTTTGAAATAACCTGAAATTTTTAATACCGTTACCTTCTTTGCTTTCTGTTTCAGCTTTCACCTCTAGGTTCTTAACACAAGCCGTTAAACAATCACAAATTTTAAGTGCTTGTTCTTTGTTCTCAAAATACCCCGATTCCCAGAAGTATTCAACTTGTTTTATGGTGCTGTTGAGGGTGTCCTCATTCCAAACTTCGGTCGATTGGCATTGGTTGTAATATTGGAGTAATTCTTTGGCTATGACAATTAAATCCCGATCAACCAAAGTGGCATGGTACTTTTTGCCATTATAAGCTTCAACATTTACGATGTTCTTGAGCCAATAAAATATTTTAAATGAGGTTAATTCATCATCGAAAAAATGATGCCATATAGGAATATCATCCGCGGCATACAAGATGGTGCTTTCAGGTATTTCACTTATGCGTTTAACATTGTCGCGCATGGTAACCAACCAATGCTTAAAGTTTTCTTCTTTACCATCCAATTTAAAATAGTTAAAACTAACATTATTTGAATTGGTTTGGGTTTGCGTTTCGAATGGAACTTTAAAATGTGCACATATCAGTGCAATTTCGTCAATACTCAATAAGGTTTCTGCCCTCAGTCTGCGGTAGGCACTATCATTACTAGTATTCAGTAATTCGGCTAGTTCGTCAACAAACGAAACATTTGCTGGTAAAACAGATTTAACTCGGGCTAAAAAGGCTTTTTGAATTTCTTTTGCTTTCGTCATTTTGGGATACTTGTTGCATGCAATATATCCATTCTTACTTATGATTTGCAAATAATGCAAATTGGTATTTTGTTTTTGCCAACTGTTGCAAATTTCCCTAAAGTTTATGGTTGATATATCATAATCCAATTGGTTAGGCTGTAAAAACCGCTGCAGATTTGTACCATAAATTTTAACATTATGAAAAAGCTAAATAGTCAAATTGTAATTACAGTATTATTTTTAATTGCATCGGTGGTATCATCCGTTGCACAAAATGTTCGTCCAACCATTACAGTTTTAAATATTGATACCAAAGGGTTATCTCTAGACCCCCAGCAAATGGGTAATCTGGTAAGAATAGAATTAGAAAAACTAGATACATTTGATGTTACTGATAGGTATGATGTGGCCTACTTGGTTGACAAAAACAAATTGAACATCACCAATTGTTATGGTAAATTATGTTTGTTGGAAGTAGGCACTACCATAAAAACCGATTACATGTTTACTGGAAGCGTAGAGTTGTATGGCCAAACTATTATATCCACCTTCAGGTTAATAAATGTAAAAAACGGAACGGTAGAGCGCACTTCCGTTGACGAATATTTAAACTTTCCGCTGGAGTTACAACAAATGGCTAGCATCAGCATTCGTAAAATGTTTGGCTTACACAATAACCCCGAGTTGGTTACCCGGTTAACCCAAAAGTTTGATTACGAAAATGCGATTAATAATCCGGATAAATCAAGGCTTAATTTATCTGGTCCTCGTTTTGGATATACCTTTATTTTGGGTGAGCAAGCTAAAAGGTTAGGTGATTCAAAAGAAGAAGGTGGCTTTGAGGCCTATCCCGCTATGTTTCAGTTTGGTTATCAGTTTGAGAAACAATACCTAAATGAAGGCAACTACCAAGCTTTGTTTGAGTTCATTCCAATGATTACTGGTGTAGATCAACAACTCGTTATTCCGAGTATTACAATTTTAAATGGTTTTAGAAATAACAAACATGGCTGGGAAGTGGCTATTGGTCCATCTATTAGTGTGGCTTCTTATAAAGATTTGGCGTTAATAAATGGGAAATATTATACCGAAGATGAATTGAAAAAGGCAGGTATCACCACATACGATTTGAATAAAACGGTAGATAGCAGGGGGCAGAGTGAATTTACATCTGCTTTGGTTATTGCTTTGGGTAAAACGTTTAAATCGGGCAAGATGAACATTCCACTTAATATATGGGCTTCGGTTCCTTCAAACGATGGATTTAGGTTAGGCGTTTCTATTGGTTATAACTCTAAAAAATAAGTTGAGCATGATTACTTCATTAACAATAGTTGCCCTATTTTTACTTAAAGTAGTTATCATTATTTTTAGTGCTGATTTTATATCGGGTTTGGTGCATTGGTGGGAAGATGCTTATGGTAACCCCAATTGGAAATTTATTGGTAAAAGTATTGTTCACCCAAATATTGAGCATCACCGATACCCACGAAAGTTTTTACAAAATACGTTTTTTGATCGTGTTAAAATATCCTTTTTAACTGGATTAGTTATTTGTAGTGTCTCTGCATTTTTTAATCTTTTTACCCTAGAAATGGGCATCACTTTATTTTATGCTGCGTTAGCAAATCAAGTACATGCCATGGCTCATCGCACAGATAAAGAAAATGGTAAAATGATTGTTTGGATGCAAAAAATTGGATTGATGCAATCACGTAAAATGCATGGTTATCATCACCAATCACCTTACAATGTAAACTATTGTATTCTTACCAATTATTTAAATCCTATACTTAACCTATGTAAGTTTTGGAATGTATTGGAACTTGCCCTTTCCCAAATAGGAATTAAGCACAACCGAAATCATCCTGATAGAAATGGATACTAAACAGGAAACGGAAATCACACAATGGGTT
>JBILPP010000332.1:0-2741 GCA_044373765.1 Bacteroidia bacterium | reverse complement strand
AAATGAAGAGACTCCCCTGCTTGAACGACTAAAATTTTTAGCTATATTTTCCTCTAACAACGATGAGTTTTTTAGGGTGCGAGTGGCTATTTTATTACGCAACCAGAAAATCGGAAAACGTTCGCATATACAATTTCCTCCAGATGTAATTTTATCTGAAATACAACGCATTGCAGTTTTGCAAAGTGAGCGATTTAACCGTGCTTATGAGCAAATTAGCGAAAAACTGGAAGAAAATAACATACACATACTCGACCTAAAAGAATTAACTAATGCACAAAAAAGTGCGGTGGTAGACTATGCAAAACGTGAAGTTATGCCGTATTTGTTTCCTGTTATTATTGACGAATTAAAGCATGTGCCGCATTTACGCGACCGCAGTATATACTTGGCAGTTAGAATGAATGACTCGAAAAAGGCCTATAGCCCTAAGCATGCCATTATTGAAATTCCGCAAAGCCCATTAAACCGATTTTTCATACTGCCCGAAGATGGCGTGCATAAAAATATCATGTACCTTGACGATGTAATTAGAACATCTTTACACCGCATTTTTAACATTTTTGATTACGATGAGTTTGAGGCCTATACCATTAAATTAACACGCGATGCCGAGTTTACTATTGATGATGACAGTGAAGATTACAAACGTAACTTGCTCGAGAAAATTCAGCGTAGTTTAAAGCAACGCTCTATAGGCAGCCCTACCAGGTTTGTATATGATGCAGAAATGCCTAAAGTAATGCTAGATTTGTTGTTGGATAAACTGCAACTTCGCAACGTAAATTTAATTGCTGGAGGGCGTTACCATAACTTCAAAGACTTTATGGATTTTCCTAAAGTTGGAAAACCCGAACACTATTACCCGAATTTTACCCCACTTGCTATTCCTGAGTTAGACAGTAGCAAAACGATGTTCGAAGCCATTACTAAAAAAGACTATTTCCTTAATCACCCATACCAAAGTTTTGATTACTTAATTAGAATGTTGCGCGAAGCTGCTATAGACCCCCACGTGCAAGCTATAAAAATTACTTTATACCGTGTAGCCAAACACAGCAATGTGGTAAACGCATTAATTAATGCGGTTAAAAACGGCAAAAAAGTAACTGTCTTGATGGAGCTTCAGGCTAGGTTTGATGAGGAGCACAATATTTATTGGACAAACAAATTACAAGAAGCTGGTGCCAGGGTGCATTTTGGTAAGCCTGGCCAAAAGGTGCATACCAAAGTGTGTGTAATTTATCGTACCGAAGAAGGAAAAAAAGTAACCTATGCACATTTGGCTACAGGTAATTACAATGGTGTAACCTCTCGCATTTATTGCGATCACGGATTACTTACCAAAAATACCAAATACACCAACGACTTGGAACGGTTAATGGATATGTTATTTCAAAGCCCGCGTAAACAAAAGTTTGAGCACCTATTGGTTGCCCCAGATAATATGGCCAAACGTTTTGAAGAGGCTATTGACAATGAAATTAAAAATGCCAGAGCGGGTAAACAAGCTTACATCATTGCCAAAATGAATAGCTTGTTGGATGAGGACATGATAAAAAAACTATACGATGCCAGCAAAGCAGGTGTTAAAATAGAATTGATTGTTCGTGGTGTTTGCGCAATTGTGCCTGGTATTCCTGGTCTTAGCGATAATATACGTGTGATTAGTATTATTGATAGGTTATTAGAACATGCACGTGTATATATTTTTGCCAATGATGGTAGCGAAAAGGTATATCTGGCTAGTGCCGATTGGATGTCGAGAAACTTGTTTAATCGAATTGAGTGTGGTTTTCCAATTTATGATGAAGGCATAAAAGAAGAACTGCGTGCCATTATAGATATTCAGTTAAATGACAATACAAAAGCCCGTTTAATTGATAGCGATTTTGACAATAAGTTTGTTCGCAATGATGGAAAGCCAATACGCGCCCAACACGCTATTTACGAGTACTTAAAAAACAAGTATGTGGTTTAGCAATTTTTGCTGTTGTGTATAAGCATTTTGTTATTGTTGGGTATAATCCTGCAGTATAAACGTAATACTTATTTTTTAAAAAGTAGACTAACAACATGGTTTTACTCTACCTTTGTGATGTAAAAACAGCTTGTCGCTTCCCTGCAATATGGGAAGAGGAAAGTCCGGGCAACAAAGAGCAACATACTACCTAACGGGTAGGAAACCCAATGTAATGTTGGATTTACAGAAAGTGCCACAGAGAATATACCGCCAGGCAGCAATGTTTGGTAAGGGTGAAAAGGCGGTGTAAGAGACCACCAGCTGTGCAGCAATGTACAGTGTATGGCAAACCTTATGTGTTGCAAGGCCAAATAGGTTACGAGGTGTTACAGCAATGTAGCACAAAGTGCTGCTCGCACTTTCGTAATGGGTAGGCTGCTAGATTCCCGCTGTGAAGTTGGAGCCAGATAAATGACAAGCATACTCCGGTAACGGAGCGTAACAGAACCCGGCTTATCGTTTTTACAAAATAAGAGGCGCTTAGGCGCCTCTTTCCATTACTTCTTTCACCTTACTTCTTATTCACTTAATGGGAATCAATTTGGTTTAAAGCCCAAATTATTGCATAACAGTATTTTAAAAAACGAACGATTGAGTTAAGTTGGTGTTAGCTTGATGCAAACTGGTTTTATTTTTTTAATCGCCTAACAATACATTAACCATGGCGCTGGCTTTAAGTAAACACTCCTCATATTCTTGCTCACCTTGCGAATCATAG
>JBILPP010000331.1:0-2747 GCA_044373765.1 Bacteroidia bacterium | reverse complement strand
AACGATGATTCAAATCTGTTAGCAGCCTAACGATGTTTAATTTACGTCCAAATATAGAGTGGTTAGATATGGAAAGTATTGCACTGAATCCAAATAAGACCTATACTTTGTCTGAGGTAATGGATGAAAGATATACTGATTCTAACATTGAACCAGTGGTATTAGATTCAAGTAATATGTTAGTGGATGGGTATAAAAGGTATTTGCTGTTTGTTCGTAATAACGAACAGCGAATACCAATCATCCGACAACGTAAAACTAGTAAAGTGAATATCACACTGCCTCAAAAAAACACAATCGACTGCTCACTAGTAAGGGCGGCATAACTAAAAAAAATTGATAACATTTGCTCTGATGAGCAGAACAACCTTTATACTAATGAAAACTTCAAACCCTAAAGTTGGTATGCTTACCGAAATGGAATACGCTAAATCAAAAGTTATTTCTCGTAAATCTACGGGACTAAAAGTTAACCGAAAGGATTGGAATCAGGGGAGTATTTCGGTTAAACCAAATGCTTCAGGAGCAAGTGAAATCAACGATTATATCAAAACTAGGTTATTTAAGACCTCCAAAAGAATTAGCCAATCGGCTAATGCAGATGATGAGCAGTGTGCAATTCAGTATATGCGTTTAATGATAGAAAGAGATAGAAGGGGACAAAAAATAATTGAACCATCTTATCTTAAATACAGAATTGCAGTTGAGAACTTTGAAGAAATATGTCAAACCAGAAAAGGGAATAAAATATCCTTTAATGATTTAAGAAGACTAGATGTGATAGAGGATATAATTCTACAATTAAAGATTAGTAGAAATTATAAGAACAAAGTGGATAAAAAGAATAGGACGGTTTATAATTATATGTCTATACTTTCTAACTATGTTAAAAGATGGAATGCAACAAGTGGTACACAGTTTCCTGTTAATACACAATCATTTTTCAGTCAAATAGGAAAAGACAAAAAAACACTTGCGGTAGTGTTAACCAACGATGAAATTGATTTAATTGAAAACTATACCCCGCAAGGTTATAAAGGGAGTGTGGCACAGACTAGAACCAAAAGTATATTTGTGTTTCAGTATCATTGCGCAGGCATGAGAATACAGGATGCGTTCTTAATGACGAACAAACAAATTACAAGTGATGGGATAGAGTTGAAGGCTAAAAAAACAAACACCGTTGAAATTATGCCTTATAATTTTGCAATGGCAAAAGCAATAAGTCCTTTTTATCTAAATGAGTTCAACGAAATGGTGGAGTCTACAAGAATTAGCTCAATTCAGTTATCGGTAGATGTAATGAAGAACTTATTCCGCATAGAAGGAATAGGAACAATTCAGGATATTAACTTAGACAACTTGTTATACATCAAAAATGAAATTGAAAAACAAGGTGCACAATACACAGAGATTTTTGATTCACTTAACCAAGTTAAAAAAGGATTAGAGACGGAGATTACTAAACGTTTTTTTGATTTAGTAAAAAGTAAGCCAGTTCATTTTATATTTCCATATTTAAACTGGGAAGACTTTAAAGACGTACATCATAATACAAGTTTATTTAATGCCGAGCATTGTAGATTGGTCGGTATGGCTGAAAACAAACATATCAGGACACTCAAAACAATAAGTAATGTACTAGGCTTACCAAAGCTTGGCGGACATACACCTAGACATACCATTGCCAACCATTTACTTGATACAGGTTTTTCTTTAGTAGAAATTCAGTCAATATTGTTGCATGCTCACCCAAGCACAACTATGGTTTATTTAAAGAAACGTCAACCAAGTAAGCTTGCAAACAACACATTAAGGTCATTTCATGCAGTTATGGATGCTAGGTAAAGATTTTTTTTATTTTTTGTAAGGAGAGTCATCGGGCGAAAGCCTGGTGGCTTTTTTTTGTTGAACTTGGGAGTATTTGGAGGTAGGCGGCGGTTAGTGTAAGATGTGAGATTGGAAATGTTATAGGTTTATTGTAAATTGAATCTGAATAAAACATTATGAAAAAAATAATCCTCTTCATTTTTGCTTTGGTTTTAAGCTTTCAAACAATCAATGCACAAGTTGTTTTGGACACAAATGGTGTTACTATTAAATGGAATGGTACATCAGTTCCATCAAACTATTTTGTTCAAGCAAGCCCAAGAGGAACATTAGAATGGTTTGCCATTGTTAACGATTCTACTAAAAACAATATAACTGATTATGCTAAAAATGTTCCATCGGGCAGAAATTTCTTTACACCACCAGGGAGTTTAACCCCAATTCCATTTGATAATATAGTAACATCTCTTTTATCAAACATGAGTAATATGTTTTATTTCGTTAAAAATTTCAACCAACCAATTGGGTCTTGGGATGTGAGCAAGGTGACAAATATGAGTGGTATGTTTTGTGATACCGCACTTACCTCATTTAATCAACCTATTGGAAATTGGAATGTGAGTAAGGTGACTAATATGAGTTTGATGTTTTATGGCTGTTCTATGTTTAACCAAAATATTAGTACTTGGGATGTTAGCAATGTAACTAATATGTATATTATGTTTAGTGTTGCTACTTCATTTAATCAACCTATTGGAAATTGGAATGTGAGTAAGGTGACAAATATGAATGGTATGTTTAGAAGAGCTACTGCCTTTAACCAACACATTGGCTCTTGGAATGTGGGTAATGTGACAAATATGAGTAATATGTTTGAAAATGCTACTGCTTTTAACCAACCTATTGGAAATTGGGAT
>JBILPP010000330.1:0-2751 GCA_044373765.1 Bacteroidia bacterium | reverse complement strand
CACCTAAAATATTAACTAAACCTTCTTTGCAAAACTCTTCTACTTGTTTGGCCATTGCAGCTGGGCTTTCATCATACTGACCCATTTCGTTTGGTAAACCAGCATTAGGATATGCACTTACATAAAACGGTGCATTGTTTGAAAGTACTTGTAAATAAGGACGAAGTGCACTTGCACCCAAAGCACAATTTAAACCTACACTTAATAATGGGGCATGTTGCATAGAGATTAAAAACGCCTCAGTAGTTTGACCACTTAAAGTACGTCCCGATGCATCGGTAATTGTGCCACTAACCATTACTGGATAGCTTTTCACGGTTTCTTCCATGTACTCATCAATGGCATATAATGCGGCTTTTGCATTTAGGGTATCAAAAATGGTTTCAACCAAAATAATATCAACTCCACCTGCTACTAAACCTTTAACTTGTTCTTTGTATGCTGCAACCAGCTCGTCAAAAGTAACACCTCGGTAACCTGGGTCGTTTACATCAGGACTTAATGATGCAGTGCGGTTTGTAGGACCCATAGCACCTGCAACAAAGCGTGGCTTATCCGGATTTTTTGCCGTGTACTCATCAGCAACTTCTTTAGCAATTTTAGCCGATTCATAATTTATTTTCCAAACCACATCAGCACCCAACTCGTAATCAGCTTGCGCAATGGTAGTTCCACTAAACGTATTGGTTTCTACAATATCAGCTCCTGCATCAAAATATTGTGCATGGATGGCTTTAATTACATCTGGGCGCGTAAATGAAAGCAAATCATTGTTACCTTTTAATGGTTTAGTATGATTAGCCAACGACTCATCCCTAAAATCTTTTTCGTCTAATTTATAACGCTGAATCATGGTACCCATAGCACCATCTAAAATTAAAATGCGTTTATTTAATAGTTCTTTTATGTTCATAATAAGAGTGCAAATGTAAGGTTTTTAGGGGTTTTATAATGCATCAACTAAAACATGACATTTAATTGTTTTAGTAAATTATAGCTAACTGTCAATTATTTGCCTATCTTTGCGCCTCATTTAACAAAAATATCGTACTTTGACAACATTTATCGACCTGGGCTTAAACGCGTCCGTTTTAAGCGCCATCTCGGAGCTGGGTTTTGAAAATCCTACCCCTATTCAGGAAAAGTCCATTCCTGTTTTTTTAGAAAACGAAAGAGACATTTTAGGATTAGCTCAAACCGGAACCGGTAAAACAGCCGCATTCGGCTTACCTTTATTGCAACTAGTAGATTTTAACGCCAAACAGACACAGGCTTTAATTATTTGCCCAACTCGCGAACTTTGCATGCAAATTAGTCGCGATTTAACCACTTACAGCAAGCACATGCAAGGTGTTCGTATCGTATCAGTATACGGTGGAGCCAGCATCAACGGCCAGATTGAAGATTTACGCAGAGGAGCACAAATTATTGTGGCCACCCCTGGACGCCTAATTGATTTAATGAGCCGCAGGGCTGTTAACATCAAAACTATTAGTTACGTTGTGCTTGATGAAGCCGATGAAATGCTAAACATGGGTTTTAGAGAAGATATTGAAGGTATCCTTTCTGTTACCCCAGAAGAAAAACGTGTTTGCTTGTTTAGTGCTACCATGCCTAAAGAAATTCGCAGCATCGCTAATCAATACATGAAAAATCCTGTTGAGATTAGTGTTGGTAAAGCAAATTCTAGCAACGCTAATATTTCTCATGAATACGCATCAGTGCATTCTAAAGACAAATACGCTGCATTTAAACGTATATTAGATTTTAACAACGACAGCTTTTACGGAATTATATTCTGTACTACCAAGCACGAAACGCAAGACATTAGCGATAAATTAATTCGTGATGGTTACAACGCAGATTGCTTACACGGTGATTTGAGTCAAGGCCAACGCGAAAAAGTAATGAGCCGCTTCCGTCATAAAGCCATTAAAATTTTATTAGCAACAGACGTAGCTGCTCGTGGTATTGATGTGAGTGATTTAACTCACGTAATCCATTACAATTTACCTGATGATATCGAAAACTATACGCACCGTAGTGGTCGTACAGCTCGTGCAGGTAAGTTAGGTACTTCTATTGCATTATTAAATGCAAGAGAGTTTTACCGTCTTCGCGAAATAGAAAAACTAACTGCCATTAAATTTAATCGCATCATGATTCCATCAGCAATGGAAGTTCGCGATAAAAAATTGTTGGCATTTATTGATACCATCAACTCAACAGAAATTGAAGAATCGTTTTTTGATGAGGTAGTTGTAAATCACTTGAAACCAATGTTAGAACTGGACAAAGAAGTATTAATGAAAAAAATGCTTTCATTAGAACTTCGTAGATTCAGCGCAGAATACATGAATGGCCCAGATTTAAACATTCAAGAGCGTGGCGCTGGTTCAGGTTCGGCTAGAGGCGAAGGTGATTCTAACGAAACTTACGGTGCATCTCGCGGTACACGCTTATTTGTAAGCATTGGCCAAAAAGATGGATTAAACGTTGGTTCATTAAAAGATTTTGTTTCAAACGTTACCGAAATACCAAACGCAAACATTTACCGTGTTGATGTAAAAGGAGTTTATTCTTTTATTAACGTTGATGCTGAGCAGGTAGAAAAAGTAATGACTACTTTACATGGCAGCGATTACAAAGGTCGCCAAGTACGTGTAGAAGTTAGCGGAAACGAAAGCGCTGGTGGACGCACACGCAGTGGTGGTGGAGACAGAGGCGGTAGAAGCTATGGCGGTGGCGGTG
>JBILPP010000329.1:0-2756 GCA_044373765.1 Bacteroidia bacterium | reverse complement strand
AGAAATTAAAACGGATGGTATTAAAAACAAAAAAGTGGTAAAGGGTATTATGGTAAATGGTGGATTTATTCCTGCAGACATTATATTAAGTAATGCAGATATTCACCCAACATACACTAAACTTTTAAAAAACGAACCCCAACCCAAGCGATTATTAACACAAGAGAAATCTTCCTCGGCTTTAATTTTTTATTGGGGTATTAACAAAGCGTTTCCGGAATTGGATTTACATAATATTTTGTTTAGTAGCGATTATAGGATTGAATTTAAACACATATTTAGTTATAAAAGTATTTATTACGACCCAACCATATACATAAACGTAACCAGTAAATATAAACTGGATGACGCCCCACAAGGTCAAGAAAATTGGTTTGTTATGATTAATGTTCCGGCTAACACCACACAAAATTGGGATGCCCATGTTGCCCAAGCCCGTAAACAAATCATATCAAAAATAAATAGGATTCTTAAAACTAAAATAGAATCACATATTGTTGCTGAAGAAATACTAAATCCGGTTACGATAGAAAGTAAAACATCCTCTTTTGGTGGATCGCTTTATGGTAATTCCAGTAATAACATGTACGCTGCGTTTTTAAGGCATAAAAATTTTAGTAGTAGAATAAAAGGATTGTATTTTTGCGGTGGCAGTGTTCATCCTGGTGGTGGATTACCGCTATGTTTAAATAGCGCCAAAATTACAACAGAAATTATAAAGGAAGATTATTCATGAAAACTAAAGCGCCATTAATAGCCATTGCCATTTTGGTAATTTTATATGCCGTGGGTCTCATAGGAACCGCATTTTTTAATGAGGATTTGATGAAATTAACCCCTGTAAATTTACTTATTAGTGCAGCAATTGTATTGTGGTTTCATAAAGGTTACAACAAATTGTTTGTATTTTATTTAGCCGTGGTTTATACTTTTGGTTATTTATTAGAGTTAGCAGGAATAACCACTGGTAAAATATTCGGGCAGTATTTTTATGGCAATAATTTAGGTTTAAAACTAGCCGATGTGCCATTAATTATTGGCATAAATTGGGTGATGCTTAGTTATTGTAGTATGAGTGTTGTTGGTGTTTTAAGTAATAAGTTTACTTTATTAAAAAATCAATTTATTGCTCCGGTAATAGGCGCTTTACTGATGGTTTTTTCTGATTTTTGGATTGAACAACTTTCTCAGCGACTTGATTTTTGGTACTGGAAGAACAACACGATTCCAATACAAAATTATACAGCTTGGTTCTTGTTTTCGTTTGCCTTTAATTTTTTATTTGTTCGTTTGCAATTAAACAGCACCAACAAAGTTGCTGCGGTATTATTTATGCTGCAGTTGTTATTCTTTATTGGTTTGAATGTGTTTCTTAACTAAACTTTTAACTTTACTTGTTGTTATTAATAGTATGATGTTTATAAATATGATGATTGTAATAGCCACCTTCTTTTTTATGGAGTTTATGGCTTGGTTTTCGCATAAGTTTGTAATGCATGGTTTCTTATGGTATTTACACAAGGATCATCATCAGGTTGAGCCAGGTTTTTTTGAAAAGAATGATGCTTTCTTTTTAATTTATGCCGTACCAAGTGCATATTGTTATATGACAGGTTTAATGGCTGGAGGTGACTTTAGGTTATACATAGGTATTGGCATTTCGTTATATGGATTAGCTTATTTTATGGTTCATGATGTCATAATTCATCAACGGTTTAAAATATTTACCCATTGGAATAACCGGTATGTAAGAGCAATAAGAAGGGCACACAAAATGCATCACAAACACCTAAAAAAAGAACACAGTGAGAACTTTGGTATGCTTATCGTTCCTTTAAAATATTGGAAAGACCCCAACACCAGTAAATAATTCGAATAAAATATGACTTTGTACGCGTGGTTAATGTTTGCATCATTTCTTGGCCCTTTTTTGTTAAGTTTCGATAAAAAAGTTGCCTTTTATAAAAATTGGTTTCCGTTGTTTGCTGGTATTTCCTTAAACGGGTTGATTTTTATTTTATGGGATGGGTGGTTTGCGCGTACCGGAGTTTGGGGCTTTAACAATGATTATGTTTGGCAAACAAGAATCAATGATTTGCCCATAGAAGAATGGCTTTTCTTTTTTGTAGTGCCTTATGCCAGTGTATTTATTTATGCTTGTTTAAAAGTATATATCAAAACAGAACCTTTTGCTAAATACAAGCACCACATTACCCTCTTTTTTCTGATATTAACCTTTGTAATGGCATTATTTAACTCTGATAAAACGTACACGTTTTATAATTGCCTTATAGCCTCGGTGCTTTTATTAATTCACTATTTATTTATAAAAAGTAATTGGATGGGATATTTTTGGTTAGCTTATTTGATACACTTGGTGCCATTTTTTATCATTAATGGAATACTTACAGGTGCAGCTACCCCAGAGCCTGTTGTTTGGTATAACAATACCGAAAACCTTGGAGTACGCCTATACACCATCCCGATTGAGGATATTGTTTATGCCCTTACTTGTTTGCTGTTACCTATAACAGTAATGGAATGGATACAAACTAAAACTGCAAATAAATAGGCATTATTGGTGTTGCCGATTTAAACTGTACTAGTGAAATAATTAGTATTGTAAATGCAACTACATACACCCACAAAGGTATATTGTTAAACTTGGCTATCACATCGTCTGCTAAAGTATCTCTTAAGCTGTGCAGTAAATAACCCAGAACCATCATGCCAATAACGGGAGTATAGTTTAAATA
>JBILPP010000039.1:0-9702 GCA_044373765.1 Bacteroidia bacterium | reverse complement strand
AATCGTTGTTAAACAAGATAATACTGCTTAGTGCCCCCCTGCTAAATTATGTTTACACCGTGTAAATTATGGTGCAATATACAATCAACCTGAAATAAAACCGAACTCGATTTGTAAGGCAGGCCGCTAATCTTATATTTGCCAAACTATTTATAAGCAAATTTTGTATGAGCAAATTTAACGTAACCACATTAGGGCAATTTATCATTGAGCGTCAACACGAGATTAGTGTGGCTAAAGGCGAATTTTCACGCTTGTTGCGCGATATAGGAATTGCTGCTAAAACCATTAGTCGCGAGGTAAATCGTGCAGGATTAGCAGATATTATTGGTGAAGCTGGAAGTTCAAATATTCAAGGCGAAGACCAAAAGAAATTAGATGTGATTGCGAATAACTTAGTAATAGATTGTTTAACCCGTGGTGGTGAGGTTTGTGCAGTAGCTAGTGAGGAAGATGATGATATTATTTACATTGATTCACCAGTAAGCAAAAATGCTAAATACGTGGTATGTATGGATCCGCTAGATGGTTCAAGCAATATAGATGTAAATGTTTCTATCGGAACCATTTTTAGTATTTATCAACGCGTTACTCCTGTGGGAACAAAAGCTACCTCTGATGACTTCTTTCAGCCGGGGAACAAAATGTTGGCTGCAGGTTATGTGATTTATGGAACAAGTACCATGTTGGTTTATACCACAGGTAACGGTGTAAATGGATTTACATTGGATCCAGGTATTGGTGAATTTTGTTTGTCGCATCCAGACATGAAAATCCCTGAAATGGGTAAAATTTATAGTTACAATGAAGGTAATATTTTAAGCGCACCCAAAGGTGTAAAAGAATACATTAATTGGTGCCAACAGTTTGATAAGGCTACTAATCGCCCCTATAGTGCCCGCTACATTGGCAGCATGGTGGCTGATTTTCACCGTAATTTATTAAAGGGAGGTATATTTATTTACCCAGCAACAGATAAAGCGCCTAATGGTAAACTTCGTTTGTTGTACGAGTGCAACCCAATGTCATTTATTATGGAGCAAGCTGGAGGGATTTCAACCACAGGTAAAGAGCGTATATTAGATATTGTACCAAACGCATTGCATCAACGTGTTCCTATTTACATGGGATCAAAAGACATGGTGAATCAATTGCTTGATTTGTTAGACAAATAGAAAATTAGAATTTGAGGCTGCTTTAAACAAGCAGCCTTTTTTATGTGTTTGTTTTTTGGGGCTTGCGTTTTAAGTAAATTTTGTTTTACATCAGCGGTAAGTTTTTAATATAAAAAAAACCTATGTTCGTTTAATAGTTATACGATTATGATAAAGAAAATATCCATATTAAGTCTAGGTGTTCTCCTTTCTTTTGGTTCATTTGCCAAAGATAAAAAGCCAACAGAGTCTGTTAAAACCCAACCGTCAAAGTCTACTATTGCAGAGAAAGTAAAAGCGTGTAAAAAACAAGATGGGCTGTTTCCGCTTTATCAAGATACCACAAATGGTGCTATGTACCTTTTGGTAAAAAAGGACCTCTTAAACAAGAAGTTTATTTATTTTAGTTATACCGAAAATGGTGTTGTGGCTGCAGGGCATTTTCGTGGTAGCTTTCGCGATAATATGGTGTTCACCATTAAACGCTATTTTGATAGGATAGAGTTTATTGAACAAAATACTGAGTTTTATTTTGACACAACCAATGCAATAAGTAAGGCTGCTGATGCTAATATTAGTAATGCCGTGCTGGTAAGTCAAAAAATATTAGCAGAAGAAAATGGCAGCATGCTTTTAGATGCCAATGCGATATTTTTAGGAGAAAATATGAGCCAGATCAAACCAACTCCTTTTCCAGGTGCAATGGGCCAAATGAGCTTGTTGGGCATGCTCAACAAAGAAAAAAGCAAATACATTAAAACGCGTAACTATCCTGCTAATACGGATATTGTGGTGGAATATGTTTATGACAATCCCTCGCCACTTATGTCGGGTGGGAAAGAGGTGGCTAACGCACGCGCTGTGAGTATTACTTACCAACACAGTTTTATACAGGCTCCTGAAAATCCAATGCAACCGCGTAGAGACGACCAGCGTATCGGGTATTTTGGGCAGCAAAAAAATGATATGACAACTACCAATGCGGTTGCTTATAAAGATATTATTCATCGTTGGAGATTAGAGAAGAAAGAAAGTGGAGTGGCATTGTCAGAGCCAGTAAAACCAATTACTTGGTGGATAGAAAATACCACACCAATAGAATTCAGACCAATTATTAAAGCTGCTGGTGAGCAATGGAATATTGCTTTTGAAGCAGCTGGATATAAAAATGCAGTTGTGGTTTTAGAACAACCTGATACCGCCACTTGGGATGCTGGTGATATTAATTATAATGTACTTCGTTGGACCTCTTCACCTCAGCCGCCATTTGGTGGTTACGGACCTAGTTTTGTTGATCCGCGCACCGGAGAAATTTTAGGTGCAGACATCATGTTGGAATACATTTTTGTTACCAACCGCATCAACCAAGAAAAGTTATTTGATGCCGTACAGCCCTCATCATTCCATTCTAATTTGCCTGATCACATGCAAATGTGCGATGCTGGCCATCACTTACATTTAACCAGCATGTTTGGTAACAGCGTGATTGAAGCACGTGGCTTATCATCTATAGAAAAACGTGAATACATGACGCAATCTTTGTATTACCTTGTTATGCATGAAATGGGGCATACCATGGGTTTAATGCATAACATGAAAGCAAGTCAACTTTGGAGCCCTGCGCAAGCTCACAATAAGGAGCTTACGCGTAAATATGGTTTAATAGCCAGTGTTATGGAATACCCTGCTGTTAACCTAGCCAACGATAAAACCAAACAAGGCGATTACTTTACAACTCGTCCTGGGCCTTACGATTTATGGGCTATTACTTACGGTTACAGCGCAGCTTCAGAGGATAAAGAAGCGGAAGAAAAAAGACTTACGGAAATCTTAAACCGTTCAACAGATAGTACCTTAATTTTTGGTAATGATGCTGACGATATGCGTTCTCCAGGTAAGGGTGTAGATCCCCGTGTAAATATTAATGATTTTAGTAATGATGTAATTACATACAGTGTTGATAGAATAAAACTCATTAACAAAATGTTGCCTGAGTTGCCAAAACGATACACAGCAAAAGGCAAAAGTAACCAAGAGTTAAAACAAGCTTTTGGTATTTCATTGTCGGAAATGGCAAATGCAACCCAATCTATGTCACGTTATATCGGTGGCATATATATTGACAGACATATGCAAGGTAACCAGTCCTTTACTCCTGTTCCATTGGCAGAGCAAAAACGAGCCATGAACGCATTATCGCAGTATTTATTTAGCCCTAAAGCTTTTGATGCTGCAAATGGTTTGTATCAAAATTTACAAAGCCAACGCAGGGGGTTTAACTTTTTTAGTTCACCAGATGACCCCAAAATACACGATCGGGTGCTGATGATTCAAACTATGGTTATTGATCATGTATTAGCACCTACTACTCTAAAACGAATAACAGATAGCCGCTTGTATGGCAATAAATATGGAGTGTTTGATGTCTTAAACGACTTAACCAATGCTTGTTTTAAAGAAGATATTGGCGGAAACGTAAATACCTTCCGTCAAAATTTGCAAATTGAATACGTAAAAGAATTGAGCAATATTGCATCGTTTAAGAAGCCCAACTATTTATATGATAACGTGGCTAAATCAGCAGTAATTGGTCAACTTAAAAGCATAAAACAAATGATGGTTTTAACAGCTGTAAATGCTGAGGTTAAAGCCCATCGCGAACATATTTCATTAATTATTGATGAGGCACTATCTCGTAAGTAAATATTTTTCAAAAAGACTGAGTACCTATATACTCAGTCTTTTTTTTATTGGTACCATAATGGCACAACAACCAGATTCATCCCAATATTTAGAAGGTAAATTACAACGCACCGATTTAGAAAGTTTTAAATGGTTTAAAGATAATTACAATCAATATAAACCTTCAATGAGTGTTGTAGAGGAGTTAGTTAAATTTGAAAAGTGCAGCTTATTGGTGGTTTTGGGAACTTGGTGCAGTGACAGCCATGAGTTGATACCACAGTTGTTTAAAGTGGCTGATTTTGCCGGTTGGGAGAAGATTGAAATAATTGGTGTTAATAGAAAAAAGCAGTGTAGTTCAATTGATATTAAACCGTTAAATATTGAATACGTGCCATTTATATTGGTGTTTAAAGATGAAAAATTGATGGGCAAAATTATTGAAACTACCGAAATAAGTATTGAAGAAGATTTATTAAAAATACTTGCCAAGCCCTAATTTTAAAGCAGTTTTGTTAAAACTTTCTAAATTTATAAAGTTAATTATTTGTAAAGGTTGGCAAAACTTGTTGGTATGGTCTAGTTTCTTAATTTTGCCTTAATGACCCATAACAAACCGCTAATTTTAGTTAGTAACGATGATGGCATTACAGCTCCCGGGATTCGTAATTTGGTTGATGCTGTAAAACATCTTGGAGAAGTTGTAATAGTGGCCCCTGATAGTCCCCAAAGTGCGATGGGACATGCTGTAACCATAAGTAAACCATTACGCTTATACCAAACCGATATTTATGGCGATATAGTTGCCTACCAATGTAGTGGAACTCCTGCCGACTGTGTTAAGCTAGCAGTTGATAAAGTATTGCACCGTAAACCCGATTTAATGGTTTCAGGAATTAACCATGGCAGTAACTCAAGTATAAATGTGCTTTACAGTGGCACTATGAGTGCAGCTATGGAAGCCTCAATTGAAGGTATTCCTGCAGTGGGATTTAGCTTGTGTGATTTTGCTTATGATGCTGATTTCAGCCTGGCCAAGAAAATAGCAGCCCGTGTGGCAGAGAATATTCTTGAATTTAGTTTGCCAACAGCAACATTGCTTAATGTTAATATTCCTAAAATAACTGAAAGCGAATTTAAGGGAGTAAGAATTTGTAGACAAGCAGTAGCAAAATGGAAAGAAGAGTTTGATGAGCGTTTAGATCCTAATGGACGAAAATATTTTTGGTTAACAGGTAAATTTATCAATAATGATACAGGTGAAGACACTGATGAGTGGGCATTGGCAAATAATTATGCAAGTATGGTTCCGGTAATGTTTGATTTAACCGCGCATCATGCGATGCCCAGATTAAACAGTTGGGATAACAGTATTAAAAAATAACATAATTATGAAGTTAAAAGATAGTTTAATACTAGGCATTTTTTCAGGTTTAATTGGCCCAGTGGTTGGCGTATTGGTATTTTATTTTGTTAACTTCAGCAACAGCGAATTCAGTAACTTTTTCCGAATGGCTGCTGCGCAAAATTTGCTCTCGCCATTGCTAAGTTTGTGCGCTGTAATTAACTTGGGTATATTCTTTCTTTTTATACGCATAAATCACCTAAACTCGGCAAGAGGTATTATACTTTCTACCTTTTTATATGGCCTAATAATTATCGGTTTGAAATTTGTTTTTTAATTAAGGACGCAAACAAGTTTTCTGAAGCACAATGGTATCAATCCATTGTTGTTGTTTTTCATCGCTAAAGTGCCTTGCTGGTGTATCTAGCTTACATAAACGAACTTGCTTACTTTGGCAATGTTGTGCAAGTTTCAATATTTCAGCTTTAATATTTGGCATGCCATTAAATGTTTTACGGGTAAAATAAACAGCTTTAAGTTTTGGCAAAGCATCAACTTTTTCCACTAAATCAAAAAAAGTTTTGGCACTTATATCAACAAAGTCTTCTTCCATTATTTCCTCTTCACCATCTTCTACTTCAAGCGTTGCAATTACATCCGTAAAATCTATTTTATGTTTTTGCATAAATTCCTGCTTAATTGCTAAAGGTGCATCTTTTAGTGGTTGACTACCAAAGCAAATAGGCAATAAATGCCACAAGAAATTACGCGGCCTACCAAAGAAAAAATCACCTGAATGATGATGGTCATGTGTAAAAGTTCCCAAGATCAGAATTTCGGTTTCGGGGCTTGGTTTATGGTTAACAAATTTATTAGTTAGTATGGGCATTGCTTAGTTAAATATTACAACGAAGGTAAACACATTATCAATAATTTTACTTGATTTGCTGCTTTAAGTTTTACCTCTATCAACATGAAAAAAATATTTTATACCTTAAGTGCTTTAATGATTTCATTTAATGTATTGGCTCAACCCGCTTTTGTAAAAGACTCACTCGATGCTTTTATTATGCGTGAAATGCAACGCTGGCAAGTTCCCGGTTTGGCAATAGCCATTGTAAAAGATGGACAAGTGGTGGTACAAAAGGGTTATGGTGTAAAACAATTTGATAAGCCCGAAAGTAAGGTAGATGAAAATACGTTGTTTCAAATAGCCAGTAACTCTAAAGCATTTACAGGAACTGCGGTATCATGGTTAAACAGCGAAAAACGATTGTCACTTGATGAAAAAGTGACTACTTATTTACCTTACTTTAAATTGTACGAGTCAACATCAACCGATTTATGTACTGTACGCGATTTATTGTGTCATCGTATAGGTACACAAACTTTCCAGGGTGATTTTTTAAACTGGGGAAGTAACCTTACCCGTAAACAAATTGTTGAAGGTTTAGCTCTTACAAAACCTGTTTATCCATTTAGGTATAAATATGGTTACAGCAACGCTGGTTTTATTGCTGCAGGTGAAGTTATATTAGCAACAACCGATACTACATGGGATGATTTTTTATTGCATCGTTTTTTTAAACCAATGGGCATGAACAGAACCACCTCATCTTATGTCGGTATGGTAAACGATAACAATGCCTGCTTACCTCATACTTTGGTTGATGGTAAATTGGTAAAAATGCCTTTAACCAACATTGACAACATGGGCGCAAGTGCCTCTATTAATTCGTGTGTTGGCGATATGAAAAACTGGCTCTTACTACAGTTAAACAACGGTCAGTTAAACGGCAAGCAAATTATTCCTGCTGATGTTATTGCAGAAACGCGTAGATCTAACATGGTGGTTAATGATGTAAACAGTAAGTTTTTTAAAAGCAAACATTTTGCAACGTATTCGCTTGGTTGGCAAATGAACGATTATAATGGGCGTAGGGTTATTGAACACAGCGGAGGGGCCAATGGTTTTGTAACCAAAACAGAGTTGATGCCTGAAGAGAATTTAGGTGTTATTGTATACACCAATTCAGATGCAAACAGTTTATATGATGCTTTGTGTAAACAAATTTTAGAGGCTTATATGGGTATGCCTTACAGAAACATGAGTGAGTTGTATTACATTAACTCGCAAAAAGGAAAACAAGCTACGGCCAGTCATTTAAAATTGATTAAAGATACGATAGCCCTAAAAAATAAACCCGCTTTAAAATTAGATGAGTACTGTGGTACTTATACCAACGGGTTATACGGGAAAGTTGAAGTTAAATTAATAAAAGGGAAATTACAGTTGTTTATGGAGCATCACCCCAATAATATTGGCAAGTTAGATTTTATAAACGATAATAGGTTTTTATGTACTTATACTGATGTTACATGTGGGGTTGAACCATTAAGTTTTACCATAGCAAATAATCAGGTAAAAAGCGTAACAGTTAAGGTTGCTGATTTTATTGATTACCTGCCCTACGAGTTTGTTAAAGAGTAAGATTATACTTTAATCTGGTTACATCTTTGGTTTCATTTGCATGCTAAATGTGCGCTAATAAACCAAACTCCTCTAATCCCGATTTTCCAAGTTTGTTATATGGTACCCAAATAGGAGGTTCGTGTAATAATACCTGCACGGCATTTTTATCTGGAAAAACTTTGTAGTCAAAATAATGTAATCCTAAACCTATGTAACCTGTATAGTAATAGGTTATTTGGTTTTGAATACAATATTCTATTTTTAATAAAATTAAATACTTACCAAGGCTATATTTTTTGTACTTAGGGTGGTAAGCATTTAATATTCCTGCAATGCTTTTTTCTCCCTTATCGAAACAGCCAAAAGCAATTAACATATCGCCATCAAACACTTTTATTACATACGAATCGAAAATATTATTTGAACTATCGCCATATAAATTGTCGTGAATTGATTGCGCATGTTCAAACGGAACATACTCGCGGTATAGGGCAAATAATTCCTCCATTTCGGCTGTTATTTGCAAAGGCGTAATGGAGTAGGTAAAAGACTTATTTTGCCTTAAAATCTTATTAGATGATGAGCCTGCTTTAACAGATGATACATCTGTGCGCAGCCAAAATACATCATGTAAAGCGCCAAGATATTCGATGTAAAAGGTTGTGAACAATAGTTGCCTATAGCGATAATAACCTTCAGCCAAATAATTGTCTAAAACATGACCAGATACAGGTGCTATCAAAACCAAATCATCTTCGTTTATATACATATTCTATTGGCAAAAATAATATAATGTGGGGGGATAATCAGGTTCAATTTACGTTTGATTAATTTATACGAGTTGCTCAAGTTTAGCTTGGGCTAAAGCCAAGTTAATATTTTACAATTGTAGTATTTATTGGTTGTTATGATTAACTTAACTTTAAGCAAAAAAAAAGCCACCCTAAGGTAGCTTTAAATATCTTCAATACGTTCTATTATTTTACAGCAGAAGTGTCGGAAGCTAATGAATCAACAGAACTTTTGGCTGTTTCATTTGGATTACCGTATTCACCAGCTTTGTTAACAGAGTAATCTGCTTTTTCTGACTTGTAAAGCTCATTTCGCTCAAGTGTTTGCTTAGCTTCATCTTGACCGTAGTGACAAGCGGTTAATAAAGTAATTACAAGGGCAGATGCTAATATTTTTTTCATTTTGATAATAAGTTTATCTTAAAAAAAAGAGTACCCGGGGCGGGACTTGAACCCGCACATCTTTAAAGGATACAGGATTTTAAGTCCTGCGTGTCTACCAATTCCACCACCCGGGCATGTAAAGAACTTTTCAAAAAAACCGGGTTTGAGTATTACTCAAACCCGAATGTTTTGGAGCGAAAGACGAGGTTCGAACTCGCGACCTCAACCTTGGCAAGGTTGCGCTCTACCAGCTGAGCTACTTTCGCTTTTATTCAACGTTATCGTTGATTAATGTGGTGCAAATATAGGCCTAATTTCTATTCTGCAAACATTTTCATGAAAAAAATAACTCACTTTGTTCAATTCCATTGATAAAAAGGCATTTATTTTAACTAAATGGAATTAAACTTCATGTCTGCGTGTGGTTATTTAAGCAATTTTTTTATTTCATTCAACTTCATGAGCGCCTCAACCGGAGATATGGTATTAATATCTAACAACAATAAATCTTCTTTTATTTGGTCGAGTACAGGATCGTTTAATTGAAACATAGATAACTGTACAGGGTTTACTTTAGGTGAACCAACTTTTCCCTCGGTTTGAGCGCGCTGTCCCTCTAGTTCTTTTAAAATTACATTTGCTCTGTTAATTACTAATTGCGGTACACCCGCCATTTTAGCTACATGAATACCAAAGCTGTGTTCGCTTCCTCCCTGAGCTAATTTACGCAAGAAGATAATTTTATTGGAAGCTTCTTTAATCTCTATGTGGTAATTCTTTATGCCATCATTGTTTTTTTCAAGCTCGTTTAATTCGTGGTAATGTGTAGCGAACAGTGTCTTAGGTTTTGTAGGATGATGATTTATAAACTCC
>JBILPP010000038.1:0-9706 GCA_044373765.1 Bacteroidia bacterium | reverse complement strand
AACCAGCTTCTTTTAAGCAATAATCTATTGAATGAATAGGAAAAGAGGAATCGCTTTTTATGCGTGAAAACCTTTCTTCTTGCGCTGCTGCTATAACGTTGCCATCAGCTATTAAAGCAGCAGCAGCATCATGGTAGTAGGAAGAGATTCCGATTATATTCATAAAATTCAAAAATAACTTACATTTGTTATATAAAAAATAACGCTTGTTTTCATTCTGCACTATTAGTACACATTCTCACTTGTTTAAAGCTTTTGCTTTAGCCGATAGTATTGCTCCATTTAAAGGTGTATTAAGTATCCTAGTTATTGATAAAAATGATGATTTAAAAGAAAAACCTGAAAATGTATCCGTTTTCTATTTATCGGATTTAAAAGATAATATCGGCATTCGTATTATTGATAAGTATAAAAATAACAAAGATAAATTGAGATGGGCGTTAAAACCTGTTTTTTTAAAATATTTATTAAAAGAATCCAATGCTATGGTTTACGTAGATAATGATATTTATTTCTACAACAACCCAAAAATATTATTTGATTTCCTAGAAACCAATAGCATTCTTTTAACACCACATTTTTACGATAGCAATCCCAATAAAAACCAAAACTGGTTAGAGGCAAACTTCAAAGTTGGACTTTACAATGCTGGTTTTATGGGAGTAAATAAAAATGCCATTAATGCATTACAATGGTGGTCGGAATGCTGCTTGTACAATATCAAAAAAAGTTATTGGAGGGGTTTGTTTGATGATCAAAAATATTTAGACCTTGTACCCATTTTGTTTGATGATGTAATGGTATTAAAACACAAAGGGTGTAACCTGGCAGGATGGAATTATTTATGGTATAAACTTAGTAGAAAAGAAAATTATGCATTAGAGATTGAAGATCGCTATCCATTGATATTTATTCACTTTGCTGAAACATCATTAACACACTTCTCGAAAGAAGATAGCTTACTTCATCCTGAGTACTTAACGTACATTGAAAATTTGCGTGCGCACCAATCAAGATATACCCATAAACGTTCGTACTTTAAAACTTATACCATTAGTGTATACATCAACCATTTAAAATGGACCATTAGTCGACTAATGGAGGGCTAAAATAAATACTAAGATGAAAAGAATTAAACAGCTAAATACCAAGAAAGAAACAAATCACCTTGGAAAATATTACTTAATTTTAGCTGCATTAGTATTTATTGTTTTTGGGAACACGTTGTTTAATGGTTACAATATGGATGACCATTTAGTTACGCAAAACCATGTATACACATCTAAAGGTATATCTGCTATTAAAGATATTTTAACCAGCAATTACTACTCAAATAATGCCGATATAAATTTTGGATATAGGCCCATTGTTCATATTTCGTTTGCTATAGAACATCAGCTTTTTGGTGAACATGCTAGCATTAGTCATTTTATTAATTTGTTGCTTTACCTTATCACCGTTTGTATATTTTTAAAATTGTGTGTAGCGTGGTTTGGCGAAAAAAACACCCATGCAGCACTTTTGGCATCTTTACTTTTTGCATTGCATCCATTACATACAGAAACCGTGGCTAGTATAAAAAACCGTGATGAATTATTAGCACTTCTATTGGGTTTGTTTGCTGTTTATAATGCCATGAAATACATAAGCACAAATAAATTGATGTGGCTAATTTTAGCTATTGTTGCTTTTGCATTGGGCATGCTTGCCAAAAAATCTATTTATCCTATTTTAGTAGTTATACCTATTATATTAATTACTTTACAACAAGTTTCTCTAAGAAAAATAATTTTGAGCGTGATGCTGATTTCAATACCTTCAGCTTTTATTGGCTCTGATTTGCAAATTTTAAAGGGTCTATTCTTACTATCACTACCATTAATGAGTTTACTCGTGTCGTTTACCTTGGTAAACTATTCGGTTTTTACTAAACAACTAAAACACATCTACACAAGATTACCTTTTAAAATAGCTTCTCAAATTTTAGCAATTATTGCCTTTATACTAGGCCTTTGGCTTAAAGAAATGG
The DNA here is from genome assembly GCA_044373765.1 of Bacteroidia bacterium. GTDB lineage: Bacteria > Bacteroidota > Bacteroidia > UKL13-3 > UKL13-3 > UBA6183. The sequence continues at coordinate 7,677 of JBILPP010000038.1, read as the reverse complement.
TATTTGTAGTAGGGGCAATATTATTATCTACAAAAATAATTAATGCGAGAGGAATTCTTATTTTATCAATACAGTTTACCATAGTGGGATTTGTATTTGGCTCAAATATATTTAATAAATATGGGTTGATTCTTGCAATAGCATACATCATACAAAATGTCACATCGATAAACAATAAAAAGATAAACTATGCATTGTTGATTTTGGCTTTTATTCCTGTTGTGTATTTTATATTTATTCAAAAGGATCCAATAAGTTATCTGCTGATATTAGAAATGATTGTGTTTTTTATCCTTATGGAAAGAAAAGCCATATTAGGTTTGTTATTTATTTTAGTTTCCACAGCCGTTTCAATTATCATTTTTAATAGTTATGCACTAAATTATATCCTTATTGCATATGCTGCATTCAAAACGTTTAAAGAGTACAAACCACAATATGAATTAGAAATCAATTCAGTTTTTAATTCGGTAGTTATTACTTCTGTTATATTAATGGTAATGCTTTTATCAAGGCCCATTCATTCTGACTACTTTGAAAAAGTAAAACAACAATATCATCGATTTAACACAGAGTATTTAAACACAAAACAGGAAGACAATAACGGAGTAAAAGAAGGACGAAAAATAAACTATATTGAAAATACTTTAACAGATAAATATACCCGAGCAGAGCTTTTAGCAACAGGGTTTGCAACTATTGCCGAGTATACACGCTTAACTTTTTATCCGGTTGAGCTTTCCTTTTATTACGGCTATGCAAAAATTAAAACTACTAACTTTACTAATAAAAATGCTTGGATAGGCTTAATTATTATGTTAGTTTTAGTAGCAATAGCCCTGTGGTATTTTAAAAGAAGTATATTAATAAGCATTGGCATTGTTTGGTATATATTGAGTATAGCCTTGTTTAGCAATTGGTTTGAGCCCGTTGCGGGAATGGTGGGAGAACGCCTTGCATATACTGCTTCAGTTGGGTTTTGTTTGGCGTTTGCAGCTTTCGTTTTATGGTTAAAGCCCAATTTTTCATTACTCAAGCCTAAGGGAATGGAGCTTGTTATTATTGTTATTTTAGGGTTGCTTTCGTTTAGAAGCATAAGTCGTAATAATGATTGGGTGGACCCAATAACCCTTATGGAACATGATATTGAACATCTTGAAAACTCGGCACAGGCTCATAATTTATTGGCATTAAACCTAATGTATGTGTCAAGTAGTAATAAAAATTTAACCCCTCAACAGGTTTTGGATATGCAAAATAAAGCGGCTTATCATCTACAAAAATCAACAACAATTTATCCATACTTTTTTAATACAAATTTCGATTTAGCTCGTATTTACATAAACTTAGGCGATTTTATAAACGCTAAACAAGCACTTATTCAAGCCTTAAATATTGACCCAAATAACTTATTTGCATTGGAAGAAATGGCCAAGACCTGCTATGAACTTAAGTTGGTTGATGAAACTGAGCGTTATGCCAACAAATATTTGGCACAAATTCCACAAAACGAAAACATGCATGAGATTTTAATTTATAACATGCTAGCCAATGGAAAATATGAAAGCGCCATTTATTATGCCGAAAGGGCAATGAGTTATTATCCAAGCAATCAGATTATACAAGAAATGTGTAAAGACGCCCAAAACATGTTGGGTACTTCTAAACCCAAAAACCAATAAATATTTTATAAAGTAATGATATAAGTCACTGCTAAGGCAAAACGGTTTGGCTAACTTGTACTCTCATTATATCAACCTACTATGATTATTACAATTAGTGCGCAAACTAGTATCAAACAAATACAAGACGCTTTTACAAGAAGATTTCCGTTTTTAAAACTTGAATTTTTTATTGATGCCAATGCAGATGGAATCTTGACTGCGAACGAAATGATCAAGGACCACGATAAAACTATTGGTGAATTGAGTAAAACGACCCTTACCAGTGCCGTTGAAGTTCACGGCAGCCATACCATCACCGAATTGGAACAATCATTTAAAACTAACTTTGGCTTAATTGTGCAGGTTTTTCATAATCGTAACCACACTTGGATTGTGTCTACTACCTCAGATCAATTAACACTTGAAATACTTAATGCCAGAGCAGAAGAAGTTTCAAAACCATTAAATAACGAGACAATGGTTGATCCATCAGACAGAATGGAGTTGGAATAAAATTAAAACATAAAAAGCCTCTTGTAAGAATTATACAAGAGGCTTTTTAATGGTTAGGTAATGGTATTTTTCCTTTCAAACAAAAAAGTTATACCTACAAACGATAGTAGCAATATTGCATTTACGGTGTGCTTAACCAGCCCTACTGGAATTGGCAAGTATGTTGAAAGTAAAAACAACGCCAATGCTAAACCTATATAACCTAACAAACGCCTAATTTGATATGGAATAGGATAATATTTTGCTCCCACAGCATAACAGATAATTGCCATACTTATATAGCAAATTAATGTGGCCCAAGCACTACCCGTATAACCTAGCAATGGCACTAAAATAATATTTGCCAAGATGGTTATAACCGCACCTGTAGTAGAGATGATGGCGCCTTTATTGGTATTATCACTTAGTTTATACCAAATAGAAAAATTATAATACATACCCAAAAACATGTTGGCTATTAATAAAATAGGCACCACGTGTAAACCCTCCCAATATCGGTTATTAATAAAGTGTTTAAACACATCAATGTATAAGGTAACCGTTAAGAATAATGCCAAACAAACCAAGGTAAAATAGTTCATTACTGTTGCATAAATATGACGTTTATCGTTGTCTTTTGCATGATTAAAAAAGAAGGGTTCGGCTGCATACCTAAATGCCTGGATAAACAAACTCATTAATATAGAAAGCTTATAATTGGCACCATAAATGCCCGTTGCCCTCAAGCCTTCTTGCACATCAGTGTATACAAAAGAGATTATAATTCGGTCTAAAGTTTCATTAATCATACCGGCAAAACCAACCACCATTAATGGTAAGCCATATATCAACATTTCACGCCATAAGGTTTTATTAAACGATGCGTTACGTATGGCTAAAATCTCTTTCCACAACAACGGTATAGTAACAATACTTGCAATTAAATTAGCCAGAAAAATGTAGCCAATATTTATTGTACCGTTATAAAGTGGTAATAGCGTTCCATACTCATTTTGAATGTAAGGACACAACAGCAAAAAATAAAGATTTAAAAGTATATTGGTAAAGATGTTGATGTTTTTAACAATGGCAAATTTTAGTGCTTTGTTTTGCTGACGTAAATAAGCGAAAGGCACTGCACTTATGGCATCTAAGGCTATTATTGCTGTAAAATAAACAACATACTCTGGGTGCTCTGGAACATTAATAACCGAGGCTATTTGCGGTGAAAACACACCAAATAATAAACCAAAAAACAAGGATGAGCTAATTAAAGATGTTAAAGCCGTACTGTATACCTGATCAGGCTTGTCGTGTTTTTGAGAAAACCTAAAAAATGCAGTTTCCATTCCATAAGTTAGCAATACATTAAAAAATGTAACGTACGAATACATTAAGGTATTGATACCAAAGTCGGCAGTATCGAACAATGCTGTATGCAAAGGCACCAAAAGATAGTTTACAAATCGGCCTACTATCTGACTTAAACCATATACGGCTGTTTGTGACGCGAGTTTTTTGAGCGGGTTCAACAGTAATAATTAATTAGGCTTCAAAAGTAATGTAAAATATTTAGCAGTATTTTTGTTGATTATTAACAAACAGCGCAGGTTTGTATATTTTCGTGCAACATGTTTAAATATCTATTTTTACTCTTTGGTTTTATTTCGGTTAATGCCTTTGCCCAACAACAAGATGAGCAGTTGGCAGCTCAATACATGAGCAATAACGAGTATAGCAAAGCCATTGAAGTATACGAACGTCTATTTAACAAGGGTAATAAATCAACCTACTTGTATGACAACTTGCTTACTTGTTACTTTAAATTAAACCAGTTTGAAGATGCCGAGAAGTTGGTAAAAAAGCAACAACGTAAAGAACCATTAAGTCCTTATTACGCTGCAGACCTTGGATTTGTGTATGAAAAAGCAAACCAACCCGATAAAGCAAAAAAAATATACGACAACATCATACAAAAACTAAACCCCAGTTACGATGCCACGCTAGAAACAGCAAGTGCTTTTAGGAAACGTAATAAAACTGAATACGCCATCGCTACCTATCAAAAATCGCGAAAAATTAATGGTGATAATGCCAATTTGTTTTGTGTTGAATTGGCACAGTTATATGCCGAAAAACAAGAAACTACATTGATGTTGCAAGAATACCTTTCGGCCATTAACCAAAATCCGGAAATGTTGGAAGACGTGCAAGGTTACCTGCAATTATATTTGGATAAAGATGCAGACTACGAATTACTGAAACAAACCTTACTTAAAAAAGCAAAAGACTTTCCAGCAAACGAATTATATAGCGAAATGCTGGTTTGGCTTTATGTACAACATAAAGATTTTGACAATGCGTTGGTGCAAACCCGTGCTTTAGATAAGCGTCAACGCAAACAAGGGGAGCGTATTTTATTGTTGGCTGATTTAGCCGTGGCCAACCAAAAATACGATGCAGCCGATAAAGCCTATAACGAAGTGTTGTTGCTTGGCAACGATAAACCTTTTTACATCAATGCCAAGTTGGGTGTTTTACACGCCCGGAATCAAAAAATATTTTATAGCGGTAACTTTACACCACTTGATTTAATTGCTTTAGAAACCGAATACAATAACTTTTTAAAAGAGTTTGGCAGATACCCTTTTACAGCGCAAAGCATAAGGGAACTCGCACACCTACAAGCATATTATTTATTTAAATACCCTGATGCCATTAGCAACTACAACGAGCTAATTAATATGCCCCGATTAGACAATAGGTTTAAAGCCGAATGTAAATTAGACTTAGGAGATATATATGTTTTGAAGGGCGAAGAATGGGATGCCATGTTACTTTACGGACAGGTTGACAAAGAATATTTGGAAGATCCATTAGGGCAAGAAGCAAAATATAGAAATGCGAAACTGAGTTATTACTTGGGAGAGTTTGAATGGGCACGCGCACAATTGGATGTATTGAAAACAGCAACCACACAATTGATTGCCAATAATGCCATTGAACTGAGCTTGCAAATACAAGATAACACCATTGATAGTAACGAGGAGCCAATGCGTTGGTTTGCACGTGCAGATTTGTATTTATTTCAAAACAGAATTACAGATGCTAAACGCGTTTTAGATAGCATTGAACAAATTTATCCTAAACATGAACTTACTGATGATGTTACTTATAAGCGAGCAGAGATTGCTTTAAAAGAAAAGGATTATAACATAGCTGTGTTATTGTATGAGCGCGTATACAAAGAACATGGTAGTGATATTTTAGGTGATAACGCCTTATTTTACTTGGCCGAAACCTACGAAAGCAAACTAAATAATAGAGAAGAAGCCCGAAAAAACTACGAGCTTTTTATTGAAAAATACCCAGCAAGTTTCTTTTTAAACGAAGTAAGGAAACGCTACCGCGCATTGCGAGGAGATACCAATACCAACTAATTTAAAACAAGGGTGTTTCCCTAATCTGTTTTATTGGGTTCATTAAATTCAGTTTTAAAGTAAACGTCATGCGTTGCCCAACTGAGTTGTACGACTCCCATGATTTATCCGTTAAAGGATCAGCAAACACAGGGAAATTAACCTGAAATGCCCCTTTTAATAACCAAACACTTAAACCAGTTACATAATACAAATTAGCTTGATAAAGAACGCCTCTGGCTCCCGTATTTCCATTTATGGTATTGCTTTTAGAATTGATTGCCGCTACATCAAAAAATAAACGTAAGGGTAACACCCCAGGAATGGTTGAAGTAAAATTAGCCGAAGCAACCCAATCGTCAGTTAATGCTACATTAGAGTAGGTTCTAAAACCCGTGCCTGTTGGCATCAATTGTTGTGTAAATAAATTAGACTCGTTTATTTTTGTTTCGCCCCTACCGAACTGCGCTTGATCATACAAATAATCATAATAACCATTGTTTTCTGCTAAACGGAAATAAGCTCTTTCGTCCTTTCCATCTCCTGGCTTTTGCAAAAACAACCCTGCAAATCCCCTTACTGTTAGTCCTTTCTTTTCTTCACCGTAATCAAAAAAGGCATTGTACTCTGCCGTAATTTTTTGAAAAACACTTTGTGCATTTGCTAATTGGTAATTTAACTGCACATCGTATGGCTTAAGTTTGTTTCTTTTAGAGTGGGTATATTTCACATCGAAATAACCCAAATAGGCTTTAAAATTAGAAAACAGAACCGTGGTGTGTTTTTGTTCATTTACCATTACATATCTCATATCTAACCTTTTTTCTATCCCATTGCGTGGTGTGTTATTGGCAAAAATAAAACTGATACGCGGTGATACCTTTTCGTAAATACGAGATCCGTATTTTTCGCCTAATACATTATTATTTAAAGAGTCTTGTCCAATAATTTGATTGCTATTATAACCGGATGTTGCAAACCTTGCTACATCTACCCCAATTTGAGCTTCTTTAATAAATCCATTACCTAAAATTCTATGTTGCACACTCAAATATCCAACTATATCTTTTGTACCAAAAGCATACATGGGTGCAATGATGTATTCTGTTTTTTTACGCGGCAATATGCTGTTGTAAAACGCCAAACCCAGCATGGTTTTATTATAATAATTAGCACCAATAATAGGCATCCAAAATAGTTGTTGGTTGTATGGTTTTTCCTTATTTACAAACAAATCAACATCAAGTTTTCTAGCCGTTTTAAACAAGCCGCTCGTACCTGCATAATTATTATTTCTAAATACATCAATGCTTTCCTCGCGTGCATCAATTTTAACACTTGTAGCCATAGCAGCAGGTAAAGTAATGGTGATTTTTCCAGTAAACGGTTCTACTTTGGTTTCGTGTATTATACTATCACCATGCATGGTTTGAATAACAATCGGTAAAGACACTCCGCCTTTGTTTTTTATGGTTACTGCTAAATTGCCCTTGCTTTTTTTAACACTACAAATGGCATGATCAGGATTGTTTTTGGTGTTCATCAACGCATTAAAAAACCAATCTAAATTTTTGCCTGTATATATTTTAGCATGATTAATAAAATCGTTCGGTAAAGGATGCTTAAACTTCCATTTTTCGTAATAACTTTTCATCATACCATCAAATACATCCTTACCCAGATACACTTCTAATTGTAAAAAAGCCAGGGCTGCTTTTCCATAAATAATGGTACCGTAGTTTTGATTTGTAAACGCTGTGGAGGTCACAAAAGGTGCTTGTGCATTGTTATTTCGAGCCGAGTATAAATATTGTAACTCTAGCGAACCAAAAGAAGATTCAGCTATATTTTCCATGCTTAAGGACCGTTTGCCAGATTTTTTATTGCCAAACAAATTACCATGTATAACTGGTTTTGACTTATAAGTACTTCTTGATTCGTAATAGTTATTAATGCTTTCATCCATCCAAGGGTAAAGCCTTTCGTTATTACCTAAAATTCCATAAAACCAATTGTGCCCAACTTCATGTACAATTACTTGTCGGTTTACTTCGGTTACATTGGTTATGGTAGGATACTCCATGCCACCCCCCGCCTTTAAT
>JBILPP010000328.1:0-2766 GCA_044373765.1 Bacteroidia bacterium | reverse complement strand
CCCCACTTGTGCTGATACAAGTTGAGAAAAAACACTAAAAAATACCCAAATAAAATATTGTTTCATATGTAATTTGATAGCACAATTTATTCTAATTAATATTTTTATCCAAATTATTTTATAACAGGAGTGATTGCAAATAAAATAAAAAAGTCGGCTGTGTACAGCCGACTTTTTTATTTGAGATACATCATGCTATGCAGCTTTTATGCTCTTGAATTTTAAACTTTCCAGTTTTTCCTTGGCCACTTCTGATGAAATGGTTAATTCCTTTTCCTTGTTAGTAGGTGCATCATACATGTAATCTGTCATGATGTTTTCGCAAATGCTGCGTAGGCCACGGGCCCCAAGTTTTAGCTCAAATGCGGTATCTACAATCAGGTTAATAATGTCGTCACTTATGGTAAGTTTAATGCCTTCCAACTCAAACATTTTAATGTATTGTTTAATTAATGCATTTTTAGGTTCAACCAAAATACGATGCAGTGTATCCCGATCTAACGGGTTTAAATGACATAAAACCGGTAAACGGCCAATTATTTCGGGTATCAAACCAAAGTTACGTAAGTCGGCAGGTGATATATATTGCAAGTAATTAGTTTCATCAGCTTTAACACCTACTTGGTTTTTAAAGCCAATGGCTTGAGTTTGCATTCTTCTTGCAATTTGTTTATCAATACCCTCAAACGCGCCCCCACAAATAAATAAGATGTTTTCGGTATTAATGGCAATCATTTTTTGGTCTGGATGTTTACGCCCTCCTTGAGGAGGAACATTAGCAGTAGTACCTTCTAAGATTTTTAATAATGCCTGTTGAACACCTTCACCACTAACATCGCGTGTAATACTTGGGTTATCGCTTTTACGGCTAATTTTATCAATTTCATCAATGTATACAATGCCACGCTCAGCAGCAGTTACATCGTAGTTTGCGGCTTGTAACAAACGTGTTAATACGCTCTCTACATCTTCCCCAACATATCCAGCCTCTGTTAAAACGGTAGCATCTGCAATGCAAAATGGAACATTTAATAGTTTTGCTAATGTTTTAGCTAACAATGTTTTTCCTGTTCCTGTCTCACCAACTAATAAAATATTAGATTTTTCTAACTCTACATCATTGGTTTTGTTTTTATGCATTAAGCGTTTAAAGTGATTGTAAACAGCAACACTTAATACTTTTTTAGCCTCGTCTTGTCCAATTACATATTGATCGAGGTGTTTTTTTATTTCTGCTGGTTTGTATAATTTACCTGCAAAATCAAAGGTTGTATTTTTACCTGCATCAGCAGTGTGATCTTCGTTTATAATCCGGTACGCTTGGTCTATACAGTTTTCGCAAATCAATGCATCAAGCCCAGAAATCAAATATTGGGTTTGACTTTTTGGACGTCCGCAAAATGAACAAATGTCTTCTTTTTTCTTACTCATGGGCTGCAAATATCTATAAAAAAAACAAGCCAACCATTATTATTTGGTTGGCTTGCTAAAAGTAGGTTTATTATATTATTTATGTTCTTTCTTTGTTTTGTTCAACACATCGTCAATCATGCCGTAATCTTTAGCTTCTTGGGCCGTCATCCAATAATCGCGGTCGCTATCTTGCTGTACTTTTTCAAACGGTTGGTTGCTATGTTCAGCAATAATATCATACAGTTCTTTTTTCAGCTTTTGAATTTCGCGAGCTGTAATTTCAATGTCACTGGCTTGGCCTTGAGCCCCACCTAGTGGTTGGTGAATCATGATACGCGCATGAGGTAATGCGGTACGTTTTCCTTTAGCACCAGCACACTGTAATACGGCACCCATACTAGCTGCTAAGCCTGTACAAATAGTGGCTACATCAGGGTTAATCCATTGCATGGTATCATAAATTCCTAAACCAGCATACACACTGCCTCCAGGTGAGTTGATGTACATTTGAACATCCCTGCGCGCATCCATCGAATCTAAAAATAACAATTGCGCCTGAACGATGTTGGCAACATAATCATCAATTGGCATGCCTAAGAATATAATTCTGTCAGCCATTAAACGAGAAAACACGTCAATTTCGCGGAAGTTCATCGGACGTTCTTCAATAACCGTACGTGTCATTCCTTCTACAGAACTTTCTAAGTATGCATCTACTGCCAAACTGCTAATACCTTTATGTTTAACAGCATATTTTCTAAATTCTTTTCCGTGGTCCATCATAAATTATTATTATTTGTTTGCAATATATAAAGTTGATTCAAAGTTTCAAGAGTTGTGCCAATTGATTTTACTGACATTAAACACTGACAGTGTCTAAGAAGTTTTTTGTTTAGCGGCATTGAGTAGTGCTCTTATCACTAAAACTGACAGTGGTATTGCAAAAAAAGACGCGAACAAGTCGCGTCTTTTTTAATAAGTATACCTTATCCTTTAAAATTTAAATTTAGGATTAGTGGTGATGTTGGTCGTTGTGTTCGGCAACTATTTTAAAAAATGCTTCGCTGCTAACTTCTTTTTCTTCAATTTTCACCTTGCTCTTAATTACATCGCGTACTTTTTGCGATACGGCTAGATTAATCATACGGCTGCGGTAATCTTCTTTTTTCATGCTTGGTTCAATAATACCCTCAAGCATTTCATCACTTATTCCGGCAGTTCCGTATGCACCAAACATACTGCGGGTGTAATTTAAAGCGGCTTCTTTAATGTCGGCCTCTTCTACTTTTACCCCAGCTTCGCCCAATACCTTCTCTTCAAATATATGATTGCGTAAGTAGTTTGCTTCGTTGC
>JBILPP010000037.1:0-9741 GCA_044373765.1 Bacteroidia bacterium | reverse complement strand
TAGATATATCCATCAAAAATGTGATCGCCATAATTGGTGAAGCAGACAAAACATACATGGAAGAGGGATTTGTCATCAAGGAATACACTGCACAAAACAATCCACACCTAAAGCTAAAGAACTTTAAATACAGCCTTGTTTTTAAAAATAATTACCTGGTAATGGTTAAAAGATACTAACCCTTCATTCCTTACAATTAAATAGTGTTAGGCCCACAACACCAATTCAAAATTTAATTTAATCCCATTTTGCCTTTGGCTAATTGCCCCATTTTTCGGATAGCAGAAGTACTGACCATTGTAAATTATTTTTTAGTTTGAATAAAAATTAAATGCAATCGGTATCATTGCACCATGTTGATTTTCCCGGAACACACGAGGTTGGTTATTTTTGATATGGATGGTTTATTAATAGACTCTGAACCTTATTGGAAAATGGCCGAAAAAGAAGTTTTTGGCAAACTTGGTTTAAGCTTAACCGATGACTTATTGCGTAATGTAATGGGTTTTAGGCTGAGCGAAGTAGTTCAGCATTGGTATCATTACCAACCATGGAAGGAACCAAACTTTGAACAAACAGAAAAAGATGTTTTAGATTGTGTTAAACATTTAATAAAGCAAGAAGCTGACGCCATGCCTGGCGTTTACGAAATTTTAGATTATTGCAAACAAAACAACTTAAAAATAGCCTTAGCATCATCTAGTGCCATGGAGTTAATAGAAGTGGTAATTGATAAATTAAACATTCGTGAATATTTTGATGTATTATGGAGTGCGCAGTACGAAGATTATGGTAAACCGCATCCAGCCATCTTTTTAAATGTAGCTCAAAAACTAAATATATCCCCTAAAGATTGTATTGTTTTTGAAGATGCCATAAACGGAGTTTTGGCAGCCAAAGCTGCCCGTATGTATTGTATTGCTGTTCCCGAAGAAATAAGTTTTAACGACCCTCGATTTGCTATAGCAGATAAAAAAATCCCAAATTTGTTAACTATGTTATAATTCGCTTGCATTGAAAACAATAATATACACTGCAATTGGTGCTTTATTTCTAATAAGTTGTTCAACTAAAAAGCTGAATCAATCTATTGGCAAATACTATCCATATCATGAAGATTACGCAACCGCAGACTCAAACGATCTGGTGGTAGTAAAACCAAATGAAAAATATATTGCTGCCCCACAATCAAGTTATGTTAGGCAAGTAAAAAACGTGTTTATCCCAGCCATAGTGTTTTGGAAATGGAACCGACTTTACAAATGCGAATTGGATAAAAAACAAGAATTACAAAAGCTTTGTAGCGACATAAAAGCTGATTGTTATAAATATAAACTTGATAGCGTTTTCCCTGACCAAAAGTTAGAACTTACCATTGAGGCAATACCTACATCTTTTGCATATCAAGACAAAGGTTTCACGTTTATTTATTTGTATGGATATTTTTATAAACATGCTAAAATAACATTTCCAATGTTAAAGGAAAACCTTTTAGTTACTTATAAATTATACAGTAAACACAACTTAATAAAGGAAGGAACCATTTCAATAGCAGATAATAGAATGGGCGTTTCAGATGCAAACTCTTCTGCTAGCAGCATGGTTGATTCTTATGTTATACTATCTAGAGATAATATTTATAAAGCAAAAAAAGAGTTTATTACCAAATTACGGAACGTAATTTTGCAATAAACTCTCTTGACAATTTAGTATAGCTGTAAATTATAACTTAATTGTAAGTCCAAACTTACCTCCCGAGAATGCATTTCCTCCTCCCAATTCAAGGTTTACACCTACCTTAGAGTTAAAGTAATACCTTCCACCTATTTGGGCCGCTAACCCTAAGCCTGAATTATTGCTACCACCATAGGTTCTTGGCGATGACCATGCGTAAAAACCAATGTTTAATCCTGCATAAAGATCCCAAATCTGAGGAATTTTTAAAAGACTATTAAAATGGTAGTTGGCATTGCCCGAAAATCCCATTACGTTATGTCTATAATATACCGACTTCCAGTTTTCGTTGTAAGAACGGTAAGAAAACTCGCCTCCTAAAGTAATGTCTTTGTGTACACTATAATCAAACCCTAAGTATACAGGAACACCCCAACCAGACAAACCAACGCCAAGGTTTAATTGTGTTTTACCTAATGACAGTGGGCTTTGCGCAATTAGGATGTTAATAGATAATACGAAACTTAATGCTGTTAATAAAAGAGCTCTTCTCATAATGCTTAAATATAATGCTGATTATGATATTAGCTCTTGCAGGATTGCCGTTACTAACCAACACCAACAATATGGAAGATAATGAATTAACAGGAGGATTGATTACTTTAATTACGTTATTCTATTAACTACAATATAATACACCTATGAGACCAAAATTAAAAAATGAGGCAACCAATGTTTATTGTATTAATTACATAAAACACAATAAACATTAAATTGAATAGTTAGAAAAACAAATCGTGTTACAAATTCTGCTTAAAGTGATCTGTTATTTTTTGCATTAGGTGTACCCTATCTTTACCCATTACATTATGCAAGTGACCGGGATATACAAAATAATCTAGCTGAACACCTTCATCAACACATTTTTTAATATAGGCTAAACTGTGCTGCCACAATACCACATTATCATCGGTACCATGTATTAACATTAACTTACCTTTTAAGCCTTTAACATGATTTAATAAATTATTTTCTGCATAGCCTTCTGGATTTTCTTTTGGAGTGTCCATGTATCGTTCGGTATACATAATCTCATACATTCCCCAATCAATAACAGGCCCACCAGCAACACCCGCTTTAAACAAATCTGTTTTACTCATCATGGTGGTTGTCATAAATCCACCAAAACTCCAACCGTAAATTCCCAACCTATTAATATCTACATATTTCAATCCCTTTAAATATTCCACTCCTTTTAATTGGTCTGCTTTTTCTTCAACACCTAATTTCTTGTGTGTAACATTTTCAAAGGCTAAACCTCTGTTTGCACTTCCTCTATTATCTGTTGTAAAAACCACATAACCTTGTTGTGCCATATAGTACAACCACATATCAGCACCACCTAACCAACTGTTGGTTATCATTTGTGCATGCGGACCACCATATAAGTAAACCAATGTTGGATACTTTTTGTTGGCATCAAAATCGGCAGGCAAAAACATGCGACAATTTAGATCTGTAATACCATCGGCAGCTTTAATTTTAAACAATTGCATATCACATTTTTTATAATCAGCAATTGGATTAATGGCATTTATCAATACTGCTTTTTCTTGCCCATTAGCATTTAACAATGCAATATTTCTAGGCGTTGTTGTACTGGTATAGGAATCTAAAAACATCTCTCCATTATCATTCATCATTACCGTGTGAACACCATCAGCCATGGTAATCCTAACCATTTTCCCAGTTGATAAATTTACACTATATAAATAGCGGTTCATTCCATCTTCGCTTGAAGCAATATAAAAAGCTTCATCGCCCTTGTTATTAAAGCCAACAAACTGTGTAACATCAAAGTTCCCCTTGGTTAGTTGGCGCTCTAAACGACCATTACTATTGTATAAATACATATGGTTAAAACCATTGCGTTCACTCATCCAAATAAATTGTTTTGGATTGTTTTTACAAAATATTGGCGGATGCTCAGGCTCAACGTATTTAGGATTGGTTTCTGTAAACAATGTTTTGGTGAATACACCGCTTACTGCATCGTATTCATTCAACTTCATTTCATTCTGTTCGCGATTAACAACGGCTATATAAACTTTTTCTTCGCCAGGATGCCAAGCTACATTTGTTAAGTATTGATCAAGTGGTGAACCTGTAGCTAGTTTAACCGTACGCTTTTTTATAAAATCGTGAACCCAAACATTAACTATATGGCTAGCCTCCCCAGCCATTGGATATTTAATATTTTTAGTAGATGCAGGTTTCTTTGTTAAATCATAAACAGGATAGTCGGTTACTACGCTTTCATTCATTTGGTAGTAAGCCAACTTATTTCCGTTAGGCGACCAAAATGTTCCTTTATCAATACCAAACTCATTGCGGTGCACTGCTGTGCCATATTCTAATCCAAAAGTGCCATCTTTTGTTAACATATCACCTTTGGTGCCATCATCACTATTAGTTATAGAAGAACCACCTTGCAATACCGAAGCTTTTGTGCTTACAAATAGGTTATGGTTGCTAACGTAAGCCACTCTACCCGTAAGCGGTTCAATGTCTGTATTTTCGGCAGTTTCTGGCAAATAACAAAACACATCCACTTTGCCTGTTTTTAAATCTGCTATATAAAGGTTTTGTTTGATGTTGAAGCGGAAACTATTTTCATTTAACCAAGTTACCAATGGCAGGCGTTCAATAGGTTTTAATCCCACATCAGCCTTACCTAAAACATCGTTGTATTTTGCTAAAGTTAAAACCGTATCACGTGTTAATGTAATAGCGTCTTGCATTACAACACAATCTTTACCATCTTTTTTACCAATGTAGGTAAACTTATTACTCTTCGGCACCCAAGTTAAGCCAGCCAAACGGGCAGGTCCCAAAGTAGTGCGTTGTTTCATAACAGCTTCTTCTATGGTAAGCATTTTTTGCTGTGCCGAAACCATTACCGGAAAAAGTAAAGCTAAAAGTAATTTTCTCATGTTACTATAAAAATTTATGGGTAAGTTAATAAAGTAAATAAAAAGCCCGACCATTTTTTGATGGTCGGGCATATTTATTTATAAAATCGATAATTAATAGCTGTTTAACATCATTGGCATAACCAACATCAAAATATTTTCGCCTTCATCACCGTTCATTGGTGTTAATACACCTGCACGGTTAGGCTGGCTCATTTCCAGCTTCAATTCAGAAGTATCAACAGCACTGATCATTTCAGATAAGTACTTAGAGTTGAATCCAATTTCTAAATCTTCACCTGTGTATTGGCATTTTAATTTCTCTTGCGCTTCGTTTTCAAAATCAATATCCTCAGCGCTTATGGTTAACTCGCTACCGGCAAGTTTTAAGCGTATTTGGTGGGTGGTTTTGTTTGATGTAATTGATACACGTTTAACACCAACAGAAAACTCCATTTTGTCGATTTGCAACACATTGGGATTCTCTTTGGGAATAACTGCGTTGTAATCAGGATATTTTTCGTCAATTAAACGACAAATCAAACTCACATCACCGAAAGTAAAGAATGCATTTGAGCGGTTAAACTCAACTGTTACTTCAGTATCATCATTAGGCAACGAAGACTTTAATAGGTTAAGCGCTTTTTTAGGCAAAATAAACGACTCTTCAACACCGGGTTTAACATCTACTCTATTGTAACGTACTAAGCGATTGGCATCAGTAGCTACAAAAGTAATGTCATCATTGGTTAGTTGAATATACACACCAGTCAGGTTTAAACGAAGTTCATCATTACTTGTAGCAAATACCGTTTTGGCAATTGCTCGTTGTAAAATCTTTGCAGGTATAACAAACTTTTTACCGTCTTCAACAACAGGATTCTTTGGAAACTCGTCACCTTTTTGCGCTGTTAATTTAAAACGACCTGTATCGTATTTAATCTCAACAGCACCTTTCTCTAGGTTAACTGAGAAAGCTAAGGGTTGGTCAGCTAATGTTTTTAATAAATCAATCGTTGTTTTAGATGGAATAGCAATGCTCATTTCCTCCTTGGCTTCTACCTTAATGGCCGTGGTCATGGTAGTTTCCAAATCGGTTGAGGAAATTTTAAGCTCCCCATCTTTGATATCAAACAAGAAGTTATTTAAAATAGGGATGATTGGTTTTGAAACTACAACCCCATCAATGTTTGATAGTTGCTTTAGAAGTGTTGTGCTATTTACGATGAATTTCATTGTGCGTATCTATATGCTACGAAAATATGTGGAGTTATTGTGCAATTCAACACAAGTTATGCACAGAATTAACCACAAAAAAACTGCGACTGCGGGTTATTTGTTTGGGCGGAGAGGGAGGGATTCGAATGCAGACGCATAGTCTGCATCGAGACCGAAGCGGCTCGACCCACATGACTTACCTTATTTATACTTTTCAATAAATTGAAGCAAACGTTCTCTGTTTAAGTTTTTGAGCTTACATTCTAAAATCATAGCTTCACTCCTTGATGACTTTTCTATTATCAATACTTTTTCCCATGGTCTGTATGCCGAAGTAAACCTCTCTTTACCTGCATTATGACGGGCTATACGCAAGTCAAAGTTATTGGTTTGACCAATGTAGTATTTGTTGTGCGAAATTGAATAAACAATATACACGAAATACATCATGTATAAGAAAAAAAAATGCAGATCGAATGACCTGCATTTTGGCGGAGAGTGAGGGATTCGAACCCCCGGACCTGTAACAGTCAACAGTTTTCAAGACTGCCGCATTCGACCACTCTGCCAACTCTCCTCTGCAAAAGTACGTTTAGAGATGTAATCTCCAAATTATATTTTAAATAAATTGTTAAGCCATTGAATAGCAAAATAAAAAAACTAAAAAAGCCCGCAATTGCGGGCTTTTTTTCAAAATAATATCTAAATAGAAATTAGTTAACCAAAACTTTTTGGGTTATTACTGATTCACCTACTTTTATTTTAACAAAATACATTCCATTGGTTAATCCAAATATTGTTCTATCAAAAGTTACTTGTTGAATGCCTTCAGTTTGTTTTCCATTAAACAAATCGGCAACTTTTTTACCTAATAAATCGTATACCTCAACAGTTGTTTGCGCAGCTGCAGGCAGGTTATAACTAATTTGAGTAATTGTACTAAACGGATTAGGATAAACTGATAAATTAATGTCGTTAGCATTCAAATCATCCATACCAACTTTTTTACCAAAAGAGATGTTATCGATGTATAGGTTATTACCGCCCTCGTTAAAGAAGTTAATACGGAAACGTACGTTAGCAGACTTTGGTATAGTTGCACCTGAAACAAGTGCTTCTTTCCATTGTGTTTGATTTACCGGTACAAAATCAACTAAAGATGACAATGGAGAAGGAACAGTTTGTAGGGTAGCGCCACTAATAGCTCTTAAATTTGACCAATACAAACCACAGTTAACAGAGTATTGAACAACCATTTGATCGGAAGAAGTGGTGGTTCCTGTAGTGATGTTTGGAGCAAATGCATAATTAAACTTAATATAAGGATTGGTTGTATTTTCGAAGTTAAACGAAGGAGAAACAATAGAGTAGGCAGTTCCTGTCATTGCGTTGCTGTTTCCTCTCAATTTGATACCCTTGTAGCCTGCAAAAACACCATTTGATGTTTCTTCCCATTTTCTAATGGCATCACCCTTAAATATCCATCCATCAACTGCCGTTGGATAATCATAATTGTATGCAGGTTCGTTTAGTGATTCTGAAGCAGCAATTGAAAGAACATTTTCAAAAACTTTGGTTGTTGTTCCAGCTGCATTAGTCACTTTTAGTGTGATGGTTTTATTACCTGCGTTGTTGTATGTAACGTTTGTAGGATTTTTAGCTGTTGATGTTTGCGGATTAGCGCCTTCACCAAAATTCCACTCAAAAGCAGTTCCTGCTGCACCGTTATAAGATAAATCAACAAAGTTAATTGCCGTTCCAACACAAGCTTGACGCTCGTAGGCAGCCAAATTATTTACCGTAATGCCAAATGCAGGAGTAGGTGCACATGCAGAAACAGGATCCAATACACCTGTTGCGATTAAATTTTCTTGAGAAACCATTTGTCTGCGGTACAACTCAATACACTGATGCATACGAGTTATTTGTTGCTTGGTAAACATATTACTTGCACAATTGCCAATAAAATAATCCATGAAATTTTCTTGCATATCAGGTCTATCCCATGCAATTAAAGAATCTCTTTTAACAATGGTATAAGCTGTATCGTTCGTGTAAATGGTATCGCTAATTGTAATGGCGTACTTGTCGTTGCTACAAGTATTAAATGTCGGATTATTACAACGATTTCTCAGGGGCTCTGTAGGTGTGGGATCAAAAAATGTAGGAGGGGTATCATCAACACCATCATTTTCGCTTTCACAAGAATCTTGTGCTTGGAATGGATGATATAAGCCTAGCCAGTGACCAGCTTCGTGAGATGTTGTAGTTACGTTTGGTGTTTGGCCAGGATTTGAGGTTCCGATATTACCAAATTCACGATTAATAACCATTACTCCATCAGTTAGTGCAGACCAAGCACCTCCTGCATAAAACGGAAACTGTGCGTAACCTGCTACTGCTAATCCAGGTCCTCTGTTGATGCTATTTACAACCCACATGTTAAAGTAGCGTTTGGTATCCCAAACACTGGTCTTTTTAAGGTTATCGTTACCATCCGCAAAATTGGCAGATTGGATACGAACAATACCATTGGTACAGTTACCGTTTGGATCTTTACGTGCCAAGCGAAACTCAATTTCCGCATCACCAGCTGTTTGTTTAAAATCAAAAGGCACACCGTTGATATCGCCTGCTCTTCTGTTCACTGTATCAGAGTTTAAGTTTCTAAAACTCTTGTTTAGTGTGGCAATTTCGCTTTGAATCTGTGCTTCGCTGATGTTATCACTTGAACCAGCGCTACCAAAAAACACATGAACCACTACAGGAATGATGTATTTAGGTGCAGCCGATTTCTTTTGAGATTTACCTAATGCAATTTTGTATTCATCAGAATGTTTGTAAGCATTCCAAACGGCCATGGCTTGAGCCTCAGCAGCTTTTAAATTAGGATTTAACGCTTTTTGCTCTGCATGGTATTGGTCGGTGCCACATACTTTAACATTTTGTGCGTAAGCACTAAACGCGCTTATTAATACACTAGTTCCTAAAAGTATTCTTTTTATCATAGCTTGAATATTCTACTTATTCGAAATAATTATAATGTTGCAAAATAAAATTTTTTTTTAAGCTAGACAACCCTATTTTAATTTTGGTTGCACTAAGGTTTGCTATCAGCAAGTTACGTTTTGCATACGGTGCTTATAAATCAGGTTATTAGCTTAAATCGGCCTCATTAATTCTTATTTGTTTGGGCATTTCCCAAACTTCCAAATTACGCATCATTTTCCCATCAATTTCTAATCTTATAGCAGTACAAAGCGAATGAAAACCTTTGATACCGCATGCTCCGGGGTTAAAATGCATCAATCCATAGTTTTTGTCGCGCATTACCTTTAAAATATGAGAATGTCCGCAAACCATGATATCTGGTCGACTTGATTTAATTAATTCACTGCAACGGTGTGAGTATTTGCTTGGATAACCACCAATATGTATCATCAATACCGATAATTCTTCCGCTTTAAACAAAGTGTATTCGGGCATTTCCATCCTTAAGTCCTTGTCATCAATATTACCCCAAACTGTTTTAAGCGGTTTGAATGATTTTAATTTTAGGTAAGTATGCATGTCACCCCAATCCCCTGCATGCCAAATTTCATCACAGTTCTTAAAAAAATCATATAATTGTGGCGGTATATAACCGTGCGTATCCGATAATATTCCTATTTTAAGCATTGGCCAAAAGTAAATAAATCCTTATGACAATTTACATAATTCTAGCAACAGTAATTATAAGTTTGGTTTGTTTTTATAATCACAACTTACATGCGAAACTCATCTTTAACCCCTATTTGGTAAAACACCACAAAGATTGGTATCGTATGGTTACAAGTGGTTTTCAGCATGCTGATTTTTTACACTTATTCGTAAATAT
>JBILPP010000036.1:0-9753 GCA_044373765.1 Bacteroidia bacterium | reverse complement strand
TTTGGTAATTTTACCGTCTAAAGTATTCCAATCAACTTCGTTGGCTTCAGCTTTAGGGCTTTGTAAACGTTCGTTGTCATATAATTCTAATACAGAAGCGTGATCAACTGCACCAACACCACCTTTAAATATAGGTGAATCAGGATTACCTTCAATTTTAACTGGACGACCTTCACGCGTTTTCACTAAAACACTAACCCCAGTTGTAGGGTTTGTAGATGCGTACCAATTAGGAATACCTGGGGTAATGTTATCAGGTTTTACAATGTATGGAATGACATTTTTAACAGGAGTTTTGTTACACGCTGCCAATGCTACTGCTGATATACCGAAACCGAAGTACTTTAAAAAGTCACGTCTGTTTGAAGTCATTTCACCGTCTTTATCGGTTAATACTTCTTCTAACGGAATACCTTCTGCAAATTCATTTCTTTTATTTTGAAGAAATTTAGGATCGTTATTTAATTCCTCTAAACCTTTCCAGTATTTATTTTTATTTTCCATGGATGAATTTTTTCTAAGTGATAATGATTAAACTTCAAACGAAATCAATCTGAAATTTTAAATTAATAGTGGCATTTACCGCACTCTAAGCCACCAACATTACTTACGGTTGCATATGATTTACCTTGTGCTTTTAGGTCATCATGCAATTTTTCGTAGTAATCATTATTTTTCACATCCACTTTAGCTTCGCGGTGACAGTTGATACACCAGCCCATTTGCAATGAACTTTGTTGGTAAACAACTTTCATGGTTTCAATAGCACCATGACAGCTTTGGCACTCCACCTTACCAGCTTTTACGTGCTGTGCATGGTTAAAGTAAGCTAAATCAGGTAGGTTGTGAATACGAACCCATTTAATAGGCTTTTGTTGCTTGGTAGGGTTGTATGCTTTTTTATCAGCATCCCATCCAACAGCATCATAAATTTTTGCAATTTCAGGTGAAACCTGACCATCGTATTTAGCACTTGCTGTAACATGCATGTGACAATTCATACAAGTACTAGCCGAAGGGATAGTAGCTTGTTTACCCTTATCAGCACCATTGTGACAATACAAGCAATTTATCTTGTATTTACCCGCATGTAACTCGTGGCTGTAGTTGATGGGTTGAGCAGGCGCATAACCTTGCTGAACACCAACTTCAGTTTGTCCATAGTTAAAACCATAGATTCCAAGTGCTACAGTAAATCCTAGAATTACTAAAATAGTACCAACAACTGGATGCTTGGTGAATAGTTTATATTTCCAAGTGGTTCTTATGTCTACAGTAGGCTCAACTTCTAATTCTGCTTGCTCAGGGAATTTACTATCGTAGATTCCTTTTACGGTTTGCTTAATGCGGTACAATACAAATACAATTACAAACAGTATGAACGCCATAAAAGAAAGCGCTATAAATGTTGTGTTATTGTAAAATGCATCTTTCGCAGCAACAGCAGGAGCAGTTCCTGTAGATGCATCACCGCCACTTGTAGGAGCAACAGATGCTTGGGCCACAGGAGGGGTTTTAATATACTCCAAAATTGACTTTACTTGGGCATCTGAAAGGTTTTCAAACGATGTCATAACCGATTGGTTATTCTCGTTGTATACTTTCACTGCCTTCTCATCTCCGGATTTAATTAAAGCTTGAGAGTTCTTGATCCATTTTATGAGCCAAGCCTCGTCATACTTCTCGTTAACTCCTTTTAGAGCGGGACCAACAACTTTTTCGTTCAACGCATGACACGATGTACAGTTGGCATTGAATAATTGTTCACCCTCGGCTACATCTGCTTTTGCGAATGATGCACCTGAAGCGAGGAGTGCAAATAATGTGGTAATTCTTAAAAATCTCATCGTAACAATCTGATTGTTCAAGGTTTAAATTACTAGTAAATACAGTGGTTTGCACGTATTTTGCCACTAGAAGTGGACGCAAATATATTCACATTATTGTAAAAAAATCGGGCTTTTTAAAAAAAACTAATTTAGAGTATTTCTAAAGAGGATAAAATATCCAAATTTGGCTACTGGCACAAAAAAAAGCCGCTGAATATCAACGGCTTTTTGGATATTTTTATGCTTTGTGAAAAGTGTAAAATTATTTTTGTTGTAAAACTTTGTCACTTGTAATCAAAAAATCGAGTGCTTCAAACCTTGAATTTTGGCTTACAAACTCTGGTACAATTAATTTCATCTTACGCACTACCAATTCATCATTTTGTTGGGTATATGATTCGAGTAAATCATCTATTTCTTTGGCTGCTTGCAAAAAATCGTAAGTACGCACACGAGCAACCATTATTTTAGGATGATAAGTGGGCAAGGTATTTTCTTGATCGGCCAATAATTCTTCCTTAATCTTTTCACCCGGACGTAACCCTGTAAATACGATTTGTATATCTTGGCCAAGAATTAACCCTGAAAGCTTAATCATTTTGCGAGCCAGATCAATTATTTTAACCGATTTACCCATATCAAAAATATAAATCTCACCACCCTTACCCATGTTACCTGCTTCAAGCACCAATTGACATGCTTCAGGTATTGTCATGAAATAGCGTGTAATATCAGGATGTGTAACAGTTACGGGTCCCCCTTCTTCAATTTGCTTCCTAAATTTTGGTATTACAGATCCACTGCTCCCTAAAACATTTCCGAAACGAGTGGTAATGAAACGGGTTTTAGATGATCCAGTTTCTATCAAGAAGTTATTCAATGATTGTACATAAATTTCGGCAACACGTTTTGATGCCCCCATTACATTTGTTGGGTTTACTGCCTTATCGGTAGATACCATCACAAACTTTTCTACATCGTGCTTTACGGATAAATCGGCAATTGTTCTTGTTCCATTTACATTGGTACGAACAGCCTCACCAGCGTTTTCCTCCATCAGGGGAACGTGTTTGTATGCAGCAGCATGGTATACAATCTCCGGTTTATAGGTATTGAATATTTTTTCCATACGGTCTTTACAACAAATATCACCCACCATTAACTTAACCTGTTTAAGGTTGTGGGGAGCAATAATTTCGTTCAAGTTGTTGTCTAATTCATAAAGTCCTACTTCACTTTTATCAACTAAAACCAAAAGTTTTGGCCCGAATTGCAATAACTGACGTACAATTTCACTACCAATAGAACCAGCTGCACCGGTAACAATAACGACTTTATCTTTTACTTGTTCTGCAATAGCGCCTTTATCTAAAACTATGGTATCACGCTCAATTAGATCCTCAATTTTTACATTTTTAATCTGATTGTAACTGAGCTCTCCATTAATCCATTTTTCTATAGGTGGCACATTTCTTACTGAAATGTTATGAGTAAGACAAGCTTCAATTAACTCCTGCTTACGGGTTTTACTTATACTGTAGTCACTAATAATAATTTCTTGAATATCCAGTCGCTGAACAACTGCATCGAAATCTTTGTACGGATTATAAACGGTTATACCATCAATGTATTGGCCATTTCTTCTGGTGTTATCATCAAAAAATGCGACTACACGAAGCTCGCCTCCAACATGCTGCTCAATTTTACGTTTGGCTATTATGCCTGCTTCACCAGCTCCAAATATGGCAATACTGCGTTGGTTAGCCGCATCTGGTTTGGTGATGTGTATATATAAAACCTTTACGCCAAGCCTAAATGCACTCATTAACAATACCGTTCCGATGTAGTCTATTATGATAATTGAAATAGGAATAAAAACACTGCCGTTACCATTAATTTTGGTGTAAGAGATATTGGCTACAACCAGCAAAATAGTACTTATTGATACGGTATAGAAAACGCGCAATGCATCTTGTATACTGGTATGACGAATAATACCTGCATACACCCTAAAATAAACCATGAGTAATACACGGAATCCAAGAACCAAAGGAAGTGGACGCAGATAGTCGTAGCTGAATTTATCGTCAATAAAAAAATTGAAACGTAATAGTGTTGCAGCAACAAATGAGAATGCACAAATTGATAAATCAATAAAAAATATAACCCAACGGGGAATACTATTTGTGGCGGGGAATATTCTCTTTAAAAAACTCATTATATCTAACTGTCGGAGGATTGGTTTACCGTTGCAATATACTAATCTTTTTAAATACCGAAAATTTTAGGCTATGAAATGATTTTATAGCAGGTTTTTAGAATTAAGCTGATATCCTTGAAAGGTTGATTGCTTTTTATGTATTCCAAGTTCATTTCCAGCTTTTTAGGCATGATGTGGCTGATGTAATATTCCTCAGGATTTTGGGCATTGGCCAATAACTCATTTTCATTAATAAATTGAATGGAAGCATAATCAGTCATTCCAGGAGTAACTTCCAGAACATGCAATTGTTCTGGTGTATACATATTTACGTATTTACGCACTTCTGGTCTTGGACCAACTAAACTCATGTCACCTTTAAGAACGTTAAACAACTGAGGTAACTCATCAAGTTTATACTTGCGAAGTGTGTACCCCATTTTAGTTATTCTAGAATCGCGCATGCCAACTGTTAACTGTCCGTGCAATTCTGAATCAAGAAACATACTTCTGAATTTGTATAGTTTAAAGTCTATATTATTTTTACCAACACGTGTTTGCATAAAAAACACAGGACCTCGGCTTTCTAGTTTCACAGCAAACCAAAGCATCAAAAAAAGAGGACTTAAAATAATAATACCTAGGGCACTAAAAACAATATCAAAAAGTCTTTTAAACACAGGCTGATGGTGATTTTATGTCAAAAAAAAATGAGCGGATCAATTGGTAAGAGTTAAATATGCCAGGTTAACCTATCACCTCTTTTACAGACAAAATTACACTTTCTATAACTTGATTAATCTGTTCATGGGTTAAATCAACCCAAACTGGCAAAGAAATTTCATTTTCATATTGAGCGATTGTTTGAGGGTAGTTGTTTATGTCATATCCTTGGGCTTTGTAATAACTCATTTGCGGAACGGGAATAAAATGAACATTTACACTTACTTGTTTCTCAAATATTTTGGCAATAATAGCATCACGTTGCGCTTCAGTAACACCTTTTATACGCAAAGCGTAAACATGATAAGATGAGGTTTTGTCAGTAGTTTCAAATTCGGGTATTATAGCCCAACTTTCTTTACTCAACGCTTTTGTGTAAGCGTCATAAATAAACTTACGCTTAGGAAGCGTTTCTTCATCATACCTACTTAACTCAACCAAACCAATACTGGCTGTAATATCAGTCATGTTCATTTTGTAACCTGCCTCAACGATATCGTAGCGCCAGTTACCCGGAATGGTTTTGGCTAACGCATCTTTATTTTGCCCATGAAGTGTTTTAATACATAAATATTTATATACCTCCTCATTATTAAATGGAACTGGCAAATTTAAGGCTATTGCACCACCCTCTGCTGTAGTTAAGTTTTTTACAGCATGAAAACTGAACACAGAAACATCAGTTAGTGTTCCAGCACGTTTACCTTTGTACCAAGCACCAAAGCTGTGGGCCGCATCACTCAAAATTAAAATGCGACCAAGTTGTTGTTGCTCATCGGTTTTGGGTGAAAATAATGATTTAACTTGAACATCATTAACCAATGCGTTCAGCTCATCATAATCGCAGGGGTAGCCACCAAAGTCAACAGGCATAATCACTTTTGTGTTTGGGGTAATGGCTTTTTTAACTTCTTCGGGGTTTATGTTAAAGTCTGTTTTTACATCTACAAAAACAGGAGTGGCTCCACAATGCATAACCACATTTGCAGTTGCTCCATAAGTATAGGCCGGTAAAATTACTTCATCTCCAGGCCCAACACCAAACCAACGTAGCATAATCTCCAAGCCCGCTGTAGCAGAATTTAAACAAAGTGTTGACTTGTTACCGCAATAAGCGCTTATTTCCTTTTCGAAACGTTTGGTTTTCGGACCTGTAGTGATCCATCCACTTTTAAGGGTATCTACTACTTCATCTATTATCTTCTGATCAATGTGTGGTGGGGAAAATGGAATCATTATTTTAAAGGTTTTATGCTGCAAGTTTACGGGTTACAGATCGATGTTACAAGAGATTACTTATTTGCCTAATAAAGAGGCTATTTAATACAATCAATAACCGACTTATAAAATTAACCACACAACAATGCTATTAACCACTGAACACCTTTTAAGTGTGCTTATACTTCTTTTTATTAAGTTTGAAGAAGTGATTAATTACCCATGAAAATATTATTTGTATTACTTTTAGGGTTTGGGGGCGCTTACCCAATAACCTGCAACAAGAAACAAAATAAGCAAAAACAGGAAAGTAACCTCGAATTACAAAAAATATTGCCTGCTCGCTTGGTTAAAAATAATGACCAAAAATACATTACCCTGCCATTAAAAAAGATAACAATTGAAGTCTATAGCTAAAAACAAACTTTACTGGTTTTGCCAAATTGGTGGCTGGTTTATTTTTATTGCCATGGAGCTTACTAGTTACGTGCGTATTGATGGTTTTAAAAGCGCCTTAATAATTAACGCTTTAGTGAATTTTGTATTAGGCATAACTGTTACACATTTTTACCGACTGTTTGCCATCAAGCAAGGGTGGCTTAATTATCCCCTGTATAAAATATTGCCTCGGGTAATTATATCGGTTTTTGTGATGGTAAGTATTTTAACAACCATAAATATACCACTAGATAGATACACCTATCCAATTTTTCAGCAGCTTGATATTACGTTCGGATTTTTAATGGGTTACTTTTTAAACCTGAGTAAATTTATTTTACTTTGGACGTTAACCTATCATCTGTTTCAGTATTGGGAACGATCGTTGATTGCCGAAAAAGAAAAATATCAACTACAAGCTGCTGCCAAAGAAAATGCATACCTCAATTTAAAAAACCAACTTAACCCACACTTTCTATTTAATAGCCTAAATAGCATACGCACATTGGTTGATGCAGATCCCAAATTAGCAAAAAGTGCTATAAACCAATTAAGTAGCTTATTAAGAAGTAGCTTACAAGCAAGTAAGCAAAAAACCATATCGCTTAAGGATGAGTTACAAACAGTAAAAGACTATTTGGCCATAGAAGGCATCCGATTTGATGAAAGACTGAAGTATACTTTTCATGTAAGTGATGATGTTTTGGATTGTCATGTTCCTCCTATGATGTTACAAACCTTAGTTGAAAATTGCGTTAAACACGGCATTTCAAGTTTAAAGCATGGTGGCGATATTTTATTGGAAGCCAACATCGAAAACAACCAATTACAAATATCAATTATCAATAGCGGACAATACCTACCTAAACATAAACAAGAAGGCATAGGCTTGGCAAATACACGCGAAAGATTAAAAATATTGTATGAAGAAAAAGCCAATATAACCATTGGCAATAAAGATACGAATCATGTTGAAACCATAATTACCATCCCACTATGAGTATAAAAGCCATAATTATTGACGATGAACGTTTAGCTAGAGAAGGCCTCAAGCAATTATTAATAGAAACCGGAGAAATTGAATTGGTTGGTGAAGCAGCTAATGCAGATGAAGCAATAGATTTAGTTGAAAAACACAAACCGCAGCTGTTGTTTTTAGATATTGAAATGCCTGAAAAAAACGGCTTTGATTTATTGGAAGAATTGATAGAAACCCCCTTTGTAATTTTCACCACTGCATACAACGAATTTGCGTTAAAAGCATTTGAGGTAAACGCCATGGATTACTTGCTAAAACCAATTGAGCTACCTAGATTAAAAGAGGCGATTGCAAGGGTAAAAAAACAAATATTAGAGGTAGATCAGCAACCAAAATCCAATAGAAATTTAAGCGACCAAGACCAAGTTTTTATTCGCGATGGCGATAAGTGCTGGTTTGTTAAACTTGCCGACATAAGGCTGATTGAAAGCGCAGGTAATTACGCTAAAATTTATTTTGATAGACACCAACCACTTATTCATAAAACGCTAAACTCACTTGATGAAAGACTAAGCCAAAATTTATTCTTTAGAGCAAACAGACAACAAATTATTAACCTACAATACATCGATAAAATTGAGCCGTTTTTTAATGCTGGTTTTCTGATTTATTTAAAAGATGGAACAAAAGTGGAGGTTAGCCGTAGGCAATCGATTAAATTTAAGGAGATGATGAGTTTATAAATTAATGCAATCTTCTCATCCACATCCCTTGTGGATTGCATATACAACGGCAAATTGAAACAGGATGTAAAGTATGTCATCAATTTGCCAATTAATGTTTATTTTGCCATTGAAGCAAGAATACGTGTATGATTATTAGAGCCACAAAAAAAGTATTAACCGCTAATAAAATTAAGCCGCAGCAAATTACCGAGCAGCAAATAAACAACCTGAACGAATGGTATGTTACGCTCATATCATCAGGTTACAAGGGTAAATTTTTTTTGGCTTATATTCATAGTAAAAGTTTACTCACTATTTTAACTGAAGGCAAAAGTATTAAACAAACTTTTAACGCATTCAAACTTCGTTTAAATGCGTTACTAAAACGTTCTTCATTTCCTGATGCGCTTATTACTCAACTTAAAGATGCTACTTTAAATATTGAAGCAATATCAACAACCAATAGCAGAAGCACACTAGCACATATAAACCAAATTATAGCTCATGCCCGTGATCGTTTTGATATGACACAAACCTACCAAGATATTGATTTAGATGTGGAAGAAAATATTTTACTGAACATGCTATTTAGCTACGGTAAACATTATTTTGAGCCATCATCTTGGTGGAACAATTATATACATGGTAACGATCCCTATTTCCCAGCCTATGAACTTAGCAAAGACCAAGAAATTATAAAACCTAGTGAATTAAACAAATTGGGTTTAACCAATGATGAGGAGTTACATATGCAGAACCAAATGCTTAAAATGGATTTGGAACAAAAGTTTGGTAAACCAATTAGCCTAAACGAGGAAGAGGATATGCATAAGCTTCCTCTGTTTATAGAAAATGAGTTTTTAAAGCACATGAGCGCTTTTGAACATCAAATTAGAACAGCAAAGGAAACAACAGTATTTGAGTTATTAGGTAAACCTACTTTTAAGTCTACAAGTTCGATAACAGAGCTTAAGTTAGCCGCTGAAATAAAGCGTGTGGTAAAGTTACTTGGTAAGCACAACATCATGGTTGATTTTATTGGCGAATATTCACCACAAATAATACATCAGTTTTTAACTGTTGAGTTAATGGAAAAAATGGTTTCTGATATGCGAATACCAGGTTTTATTACGCATTTTATTTACGAAGAGTTTCATCCAAATCACGAACTAGCCATAACAGGAACCATTAATATGCTGGTAAATATTATGTTTGATGAGGAAGGTGACTTAGATAAACTTAAACCGCATTTTGAAAATGATCATTTCATGCTGAATTATGAAAAGGCTACTTTTGTTGATTTTAAAAATGCAGTAAACAGGTTTCATTTAACCCACAATCCTGAAATTGTTTTAGGTTATGAAACCGAAACTTTAAAATTTGATGAGTTAAAAGAAAACGTGAAAGCCCGAGGATACATCGCATTTAAAAACCCTATTAAAGGAAAACACAGGATAAAACACCGATTTATGGTAACCTTAAAAAACGATGAAGATTGGTGGAAATTTACACACGTATTTTTTGAACCGCTTAATTAGCCTTCACCAACTTTTTTAAATCGATAATAATATTTTCTAAGCCATTTATTTTAATTTCATAAACGGTTTGTAATTGCATTCCAAGCTTGCCTTGCGGAAAACC
>JBILPP010000327.1:0-2777 GCA_044373765.1 Bacteroidia bacterium | reverse complement strand
GTAATGCCACGCAAACATCGAAAGCATCAATAGCCTTAGCATAATTACGCGATAAGTGGTACACATTACCTAGCCCAAACCAAGCGTGAACACTTTTTTCGTTACGCTGAATGATTCGCTCATAGATTTTTTCGGCTTCCTTAAACCGCTTCAAACCAATTAAAGCTAAGCCCCTATTTATAAATTGCTGTTCGTTGTATTGGGTTATTTTAAGCGAGCTGTCTATATCGCCCAAGGCTAAATAATACTGCTGCGTTTTTAAATATAAATTCCCTCTTGCTTGCAATGCCAATACAAATACCGAATCAATATTTAAAGCTTGTGTTAATGCGTTTATTCCATCCTGATAATGCCCAATTTGTTGGTATGTAAGTCCCAGATAATACCAATTCGTTTTGTCATCGGGTAACATACGGCAAACATCCTCCCACTCGTATCTTGCCGCTTTATATTCTTTAGCATAATAATAACAAAGCGCACGCTTTTTATAAATGCGTTGGTTTCCTTTTGTTAGCAATAAATTCTCTGTGTAACGTTGAGCGGCATTACCAAACAAACTCATTTCATAATAGGCATCACCACATAATTCCAAGGCCGTAGTATCTTGTTTATGAGACTTCAGGAATTCATCAAGTAAAAGCACAATTTTTGCATAATTTTTTTGGCCAAACAAATTGTTACAGCTGTTTAAAGTATCTTGTGCTTGAGATTTTATTGATAATAATACCAAGTAAAATACAATCAGATAAATCAATTTATTCATCAGGCCTCGGTAGGTAGTGTAATTTGAAAGATACTGCCATTGCCTTCGATACTGCTAACCGAAATTGTTCCTTTGTTTTGTTCAATAAACTCTTTGCATAATAATAGACCCAAGCCAGTGCCTTTTTCATTGGCAGTACCTAAGGTGGTGGGATTAATGTTTTTGGTAAATAATTGCTCAATAGCAAAACCACTTATTCCAACCCCGGTATCGGTTACAAAAATTTGCACCTGTTTATCCAATTGTATGGATGAAACTGTGATGTTTCCACCTGAATTGGTAAATTTAATTGCATTTGATATCAAGTTGCGCAGTACCAAATTAATCATATCCTCATCAGCAAATGCTATGTGATGTTGTGGTACTTGATTAAGCAAATGGATTCCTTTTTGATGGGCACTTCCACCTAATAAACCAAAGTTAGACTCAACCATTTGATGAACATTTAAGCGCTGAGGTTTTGCTATGATACCATTTACTTGTGCTTGAGCCCAAACCAATAAATTTTCGAGTAAATCTATTGTATTTTCTACTGATGATGATATTTGCGAAGAGAGTTCGTTGGTGTCCTCATCAGGAGTGTAATCTTTGTTTCCAACCAAATCGAAATAGAGTTTCATGGTTGTAAGGTTATTCCTTAAATCATGAGATATGATTGAAAAAAAACGATCCTTAACCATATTTAATTGCCCAAGCTCTTCTTTCTGTTTTGTTATAGCAACAGCAGTTTGCTCTAATTCCCACTTCTGCATTTCTAGGCTTTTCGCAATTTTTTTATTTTGCGTGTATAAATAAACAAACACACTCAAACCAACTAAAACAAGCAACAACAAAATTGCAATGTAGTTTTTGGTTTGTCTTTCTCTTAACAATTCAGACGCTAAAATCTCCTGCTCTTTTTGTTGTAATTCAATTTGTTTTTGATTTTTCTCACCCTCGTAACGAAGCTGTAAATCAGCCAACCGAGCTAATGCACTATCGTTATACAAAGAATCTTTTATCTCTTTACTTAGGTTTTCAAAGGTAGTGGCCTTATCTAACTTACTGGTTACTTTATAAAGCCTCGAAAGCGTTTCATAGGCCAACTCCAATTCGATACGGAGGTTTGATGATTTGGCAATTTGTTCGGCTTGTTTTGCAGAAAAAATGGCTTTATCGTAAAGTTTTTGTTGCTCGTAAGCTTGAGCTAAACCATTGTAATTAGCTGCTTGTAAAGGCAACATATTTAGCTGATTTGATATAATAAGGGAGCGCTGATATTGAGCCACTGCATCTTCATAGTTTGTTGATTCGTAGCTTATATTACCAAGTTGAAGTAGTGTTGAAGCAACACCAGCCTTATTATTTAATTCTTTGTATAACTTTAACGACCGCGTATAATATTCTTTGGCCTTAACATAGTTGCCTTGTTTTACATACAAATTACCAACTTGATCGTAGCTCATAAGGGTTTTAAACTTATCGCTAGACGACTCGTAAATACTTGTTGCCTTTAAGTTGTATTCTAACGCTTTACTGAAATTATTTTGTTTGGCATAAATGGCAGATAAACCGCTTAGCACATTTACCATACTCGTTTTATCATTTTGTGCCTCGTAAAACCTTAACGCTTGAAGGTAATTGTTTAACGACTCACTTAAATTCCCAATAATAAAATATGAGCCACCCAAAGCGGTTTGAGCTTTTGCTGTATTGGATTCATTACCACTTTCAATACTAATTTGTAGTGCGTAACGGTAACAATCAATGGCTTTATTCATATTTCCAATGCGGTAATATAAACTTCCTAAATGTTGATTGATTTTACCTCGCTCGATTTTATTGTTTGATTTTTCCAGTGCCTGCTCTGCCCAATCTATAGACTTGGCTGGATTTGAATTGGCGTACAGCTGCGAGATTTTGAATTTTAATTCACTTTGTTTTGTTTCATCTGCTTGCTGCATAGCAAGCATTAAACTATCTATTTGCTGCTGTGGTTGCGCTTTGGCAAACAGCATACAACAGCCAAATAAAA
>JBILPP010000326.1:0-2779 GCA_044373765.1 Bacteroidia bacterium | reverse complement strand
TGCAGTACATCCTTCTAGGTAACTTACGTAAGACCCTTCATCAGCAATAATTAATGTGCGCTCAAACTGACCTGTGTTTTCTGCATTGATACGGAAATAAGTTGATAATTCCATTGGGCAACGAACGCCTTTGGGAATGTATACAAACGACCCATCGCTAAACACCGCTGCATTTAATGCGGCAAAAAAATTATCGGTATAAGGCACCACAGAGCTCAGGTATTTTTTAACCAAATCTGGGTGCTCGTGCACTGCTTCGCTCATGGAGCAAAAAATGATGCCTTTTTCTTTCAGCTGATCTTTAAATGTGGTTGCAATAGATACCGAGTCGAAAACAGCATCAACAGCCACACCAGTTAAGCGCTTTTGTTCGCTTAATGATATACCCAGCTTTTCAAAAGTCTTCAACAATTCAGGGTCTACTTGATCCAAACTGTCTAAAGTTATCTTTTCTTTTGGAGCTGCGTAATATATAATATCCTGATAATCAACTGCAGGGTAACTAAAATTTTGCCAACTTGGGGCAGTTAAACCTTGCCAGTATTTAAAGGCTTTTAAACGGTATTCGAGCATCCATTCCGGTTCCGTCTTTTTTGACGAAATAAAACGGATGGTATCCTCTGTTAGGCCCTTTGGGGCCGTTTCCATTTCTATATTGGTGGTGAATCCGTACTTATATTCTTGGCCGACCACCTGATCTATAATATCTACTTCTTCTGCCATATGATTTTGTATTGCAAACGTAGCACAAATTTATTATTTATTTAAACTAAATCTAAACTAGCTATTTACTTTTCTTTAACAGTTTGATACTAAAATTGTTCTAAACAAAAGGATGCTCCTTGACGAAATTCCACTAAAAAGTTAAATCGTGGTATTTTTCTTTTAATCCATTTGACAATAATTAACCCCTAATATTGCACACCTTAATAAATGAAATAAATGACTTACAAATTGCTATTGGTTGAGGATGATCAATTTATAGGCAGCCTTATTGAAGCTGTTTTTAGCGGAAAGGGATATAAAATTACATGGTTTTCTAAAGGAAAAGATGCTGTTGATCATTTCAGAAAAGATTTGTACGACATCTGTATATTAGACTTTTCTTTACCTGACATGGATGGATTTACATTAAGTTCAAAATTAAAGGCAATTGATGATGTGCCCTTCTTATTTGTAACAGCCAACCAAGAAACTGATATAAAACATAAAGCATTTGAGAATGGTTGTGATGATTTTATTTTAAAACCATTTCAAACCAGAGAACTTGTTTTACGCGTTGAGGCCATTTTGCGTAGATCCCAAAAAAGGCCTATTAAAGGCGCATCTCACAATTTTAATCTCGGTGATTTCACTTTCGATCACAACTCTCGTGTAATAAATTACGAGGGTAAAGCCACTAAATTAGGTGCCAAAGAATCGCATATAATGAAATTGATGCTGGAAAATGCGAATAAAGTGGTGATGCGTAAAACGTTAATGGAGGAAATATGGGGCGTTAAAGACAGCTACACCTCTAAATGTTTGGATGTTTACTTGTCTAAACTTCGAAAAATTTTAAGAGAATCTACCCCACTCGAAATTTTAAATGAACATGGTGTTGGATACAAAATAGTCAACTTAAAAAACAACTAAATTAATCGTTATTTACTGCCAATTTTTTTACCATTGTTTTATGGCTTGATGTAACACGCAAAGTATATATGCCATTTTTAAAATGACTAATATTTATCCTAACACAAGGCAATTGGTATTTGTAAGTTTCTTCAAATACCAATTGTCCGTTGTGGTTATATAAATACACGGTTAATGGTTGATGTGGATTGTTTACTGTTAAATTTAATTCCTTTTGCGCAGGATTAGGCCACATGGTTATTTCGTTTTCTGCAATTGCCTCTGTGTTTATACCTGTGTATTCCACAGCCATTAACTTATTAAGCTCATTCCATAATGTGGTATCAAAGGTTATTGGAACAAGTTCACCGCCATCAGCATCATCACCCATTCTAATTACCACAATGTTTCTATCAGGCCATACATATATTTTCTGGTCGTTTTTACCCAATGCCATCAACAAACCATCTGGTGCTGGTGGGCATATTTTACCCTGAAATGTAAGCGTAGATGCTGGTAATTTATAACTGCTTTTTCCGTTTAACCACCACAAATAACCATAAGCTTGGTTATAAGGCTGAGATGTGTTGGTCATTTGGTTATAATATGCTTTACTTTTCAATACCGTATCCGCTCCCCAAACGCCTTTATTCAACATCAACAAACCAAAACGCGCCATAGCCCTTGGCTTAGAGTAAAAAACATGATCAATCCATAATCCATTAATTCCCGTCTTGACACTTAAATTTTGCGTGGTAAATTGCTGAAATGTTTTGTTTGATGCTGCCGCAATCACATCATGAACAAGGTGATAAGGGGCATTATGGTAATACCAAAAACTACCCGCATCAGCCTTGTATTTTAAACAACTTGGATCAGTGCAATCTAAATCTGGAACCTGGTAATCTAAACCAGTTGTCATGGTGAGCTGATTTTTTATGGTAATCAATCCTTCTTTATCGGCATTGCAACTACTCCAACCCGCACCCAAATACTTACTTACCGAATCGTTAATATCTAAAATCCCTTGATCCTGGGCCATACCTGTTAAAAAACCGGCTAAACTTTTACCTGCAGATGCCCAATACCAAGGAGAATCTTGAGTGAAATTATCAAAATATTTTTCTATAACGATTTTACCATCCTTTAAAATAATGAATGCTTT
>JBILPP010000325.1:0-2783 GCA_044373765.1 Bacteroidia bacterium | reverse complement strand
GTTGTTCCTTAGATGCTATAATTTTTAGTTACAATTTTCGTATCCTCATCATACTCTTCAAATACCTCTGCGTTAATTTTGGCTGCACAAGTAAGATTTGATCAAGAAAGTTTTAAATAAGGCAACGTTTTATGCTTTATAATAAGAAAGTGTAATTTTAAAACTTTGTGCTTTTGTTAAAATGGAGGATTGGTATTAATTATTGTCAGCTAAAAAACTCACGTGATGTATTCCAGGAGCATATTCTTTACAAATAAGATTAACCAAACTTTGGTAATGGGCTGTGTTTACAACAAAATCAATTGATGAACAATCAACCAATAAAATTCGTAAATGGGTATTTTGATGTAGGTAATGCAAATACGCATCACTTAACGATTGCAGGTATTCATCCTCAATTTTTTGCTCGTAACTTCTACCTCTGTTTAAAATGTTCCATTGCAACTTTTCAATTGGGTTGTGC
Organism: Bacteroidia bacterium; assembly: GCA_044373765.1. Classification (GTDB taxonomy): domain Bacteria; phylum Bacteroidota; class Bacteroidia; order UKL13-3; family UKL13-3; genus UBA6183. The sequence goes on along the minus strand of JBILPP010000325.1, from coordinate 2,320 downwards.
AAATAAACAAGTAAATCGGGCTGCCTAATTTGTTGATTTATGATTTCAAACAACCTTAAGTATAAATCATATTCATCATCGTCAAGGTTTATTTTAGAGAATAATAGGCACTTTGCAAAAATATAATCACTTACCAAGTATTGCTGAAATAGATCTGGTTCAAGCAGTTGTTTTTTAAGTTGATTAAAGCGAGCAGCCAAAAAACTCATCTCCAAGGGAAATGCAAACCTGCGTGCATCGGTATAAAATTTAGGTAAAAATGAATTATCCTCAAATTCTTCTAAAATCAATTTGGCATTAAACTCTTTACTCAGCATGGTTGCTAAAGAAGTCTTTCCAGCTCCAATGTTGCCTTCAATCGCTATAAATTCATATACTGGTTTTACTGCCATGTTGCACAAATGTGCATTAAACAAATGTTTTGTTGCTTACAATTTTTCCACTACACTGTTATCGCTGCAATGCTGTAGTAAATTAGTTATGGTTTGATGCAACAATGGATGGATATAATTCGGTGCAATTTCAGCCAAGGGAACCAGGGTGAACCTGCGTTGGTGAAGTAGGGGATGGGGTATTTCTAAATCATGTTCATTAATAATGTTGTTATTAAAAAACAAGATATCAATATCAATGGTGCGGGGAGCCCATTTTTCCTCGCGCGTTCGTCCCATCTGCTGCTCAATATTCAAAATGGTTGTTAACACTTCTTTCGCCTCTAGGCTTGTGCTTATTTCCAAAACCTGGTTTAAAAAATGCTGTTGATTGGTATTGCCCCAAGGTGCTGTTTGGTATAATGAAGAAGCAGCAGTAATTTCTCCTACAAGTTGTATTATATATAAATTGGCTTGATTAAGCAATGCTTTGCTATTGCCAACATTACTTCCTGTAAGCAGGTAAACTTTAAAGGGCATTGTTTTTTAATACAAATTGAACTGTTGCTCGTGTGCGTTGCTCGAGTAGTACGGTGTTGTTGGCCAAAACTTGTTTTAAAGCCTCATCGGTTTGATGCATTACCGTAAGCAATTCAACCTCGTTATTACATTTTAAGATGTAGTTGTGTTTTAGATCGCTTTTTAGCTTTTCAAGTTCTTCCTCTTTATCATCAACACAAACGCTGAAACTTATGGCTGAGTTCTGCATCAAGTTCATTTTTACGTTGTGTTCGGCAAATAAATTAAATATACTACTTAAGTTATCTTCAACAATAAAGCTAAAGTCTTTACTCGATATAGAAAGCAACACTTGTTTGCTTTTCGATATAAATGTTGGAATTGGTTTTTCGTGTGCAGAAGTACTTACTAATGTGCCTTTAGCATCGGGATCAATAAAAGAGCGCACATATAAAGGTATGTTTTTGCTTTGTAATGGTTGTATGGTTTTAGGATGAATAACAGTAGCTCCATAATAAGCCATCTCTATGGCATGGGCATAACTTAATTCATCCAACTTTACTGCCGTTGGGAATTTTTTAGGGTCGCCATTCATTACCCCAGCCACATCTTTCCATATTGTTAAACTGCCTGCACCAAGTGTGTAGGCGAAAATTGCAGCGCTATAATCACTTCCCTCGCGACCTAAAGTAACGGTGTTGTGTTCTCTGTTTTGACCAATAAATCCTTGGGTAACCACCAATTGTTTGCTCACAATAGGTTTTAGTTTTTTGCTGATAATGTTTGAAGTTAAATCCCAATCAACCTTACCTTCTCTAAAGTTACTGTCAGTATTAATAAAATTACGAGCATCTATCCAACGGTTTTTTATACCGCTTTCGTTTAAATAGGTACTCACAATTCGTGTACTAAAAATTTCTCCATAACTAACTATTTGGTCATAGTTAAAATTATATGAGCCTTCAGATTCAGCCTCAATTAAGCATTCTAACTCAATGAATAAATTTTCAATATCGTTGTATGCATAACTATTGGTATCCTTTAGTAAGCCTTCTATAATTCCGTCATGAAACTGCTTAACCTCTTTATAAAAAAGTTGTTTAGCTGTTACATCATTATTATAATGTGCATGTGCTAATTGCTCTAGCGCATTCGTTGTTTTACCCATTGCCGATACCACCACCAATAGCGGCTCGCCTTCATAAGTATTTAAAATACTTGCTACATTTTTAACTGAATTAGCATCTTTTACTGATGCCCCCCCGAATTTGAAAACTTTCACGCTAGTTATTGTTTTTAAAAATAAGCGATAAATCGTTGTTAAACAAGATAATACTGCTTAGGCCCCCCTACTAAATTATGTTTACACCGTGTAAATTATGGTGCAATATACAATCAACCTGAAATAAAACCGAACGCGATTTGTAAGG
>JBILPP010000035.1:0-9840 GCA_044373765.1 Bacteroidia bacterium | reverse complement strand
TTTATTCCAAATCAAATATAGTAGAAATGTTAAAATTTTGATATGATTTTGATGATGTTTTGATAAATGTTAAAAGCCTAGCCTAATCGCTATATAAAAGTTACGCCCCATTGCACTTATTCCACTTGCAAATAGACGGTAATGGGTGTCTAAAATATTTTCAACCCCAGATTGTAAATTGATTGCAATTCCCCGTTTAAAGGTGCTGTATTGTAGTTTTATGTTGTGTGTATACCAAGAGGGCGTGCCTGTTGTTGTTGCATATTGCAAATTATCTTCTCCGTTAAGGTTATAATCAGCGAGTTTTTTAGCCCCACTAAATTGTGTATAAAGATCAAACCTCAAGCCTTTTAATTGTAATTGCGAACCAATACGTCCGTAAGTAGGAGGAATATGATCGAGTGGTGTGAAATTTGCATTCTGTTTTACACGTCCTTTGGTATATGTATATGCGCCATATAAATTCCAGTTTTCGTTCAGGGTTATTGTCGCATCAACATGCCAACCTATAACTAAAGCATTTTGTTTATTGGTTAACATATTTACTTTAGACATTTCATCATCATACACTATGCTATCTGCTCCGTTTACTTTAGCCTGAGCTAATACAAATGCATCATACAGTTGAGTATAATATACATTGGCATTTAGTTTAAAACGTTTAACTAGGGTTAAGTTTGTGCCAATTTCTGATGTAATGCTTTGTTCTGGCTTAAGGTTATTATTAGGTACAATAACCAATTTATATTTGCTGTTACTATCAAATATTTTACTCAAATCATCAATGTTTGGTGCATGAAACGCATTAGATACATTAGCATAAAAACGAATGTTGGAGTCGTATAAATAAATTAGTCCAATATTACCATTTAGGGCATGGTTGGATTGACTAATAGTTGGTGGCAAAAAGGAATAAAAATTGAGGCTATTACCCATATTGCTATTTGTGTTGATGTATGAAAACCTAATGCCATCATTTAAAATAAGGTGTGAATTTATTTCCCAATTATGACTAACAAACAAGCCGGCCATGCTCATGTTACTTCCTCCAGCAGGGTACCGTGTGCTGAGTGCTTTACGTTGTTGTGTATTGATATCGGTTTGATGCGCGGTTGAATTTACCTGGTTGTTTTGTGCATCTATGCCATATCTTATTTCATGTTTTTTAAGTCGCTTAAAAATGTCAATATTTAAACTTAATACAAATACTTTTTCATTTCTATTTCTCAACCACTCATTATTAAATGATCGGTCATTCCTGCTTTCTTCTATAAACTGATAAGCTGCAATGGTGTTTATTTTGTCAAACCAACTACGGCTGATATTGTATTGCCAATTATAAGAAAGTAATAGTCTTTTTTCGGGGCCATAAAACCATTGTGCCGATTTGGGTAAACCATTACTGCTTTCTGTTAACCTATCATAACGAGGCACATTGCTGGTGTTAGAGTATTGGAAATTGATGATGTGTTGTTGTTTGTCTGTGGGCTTAAAAAGTATTTTTTGACTAAAATCTGTTTGGTTGTAATTGCTTTCAGTTTGCTCAAACGGGTTCGGGTTATTGATTATTACATCTTGGTTATTAATTCGCTTTACAAAGGTTGGGCGTAAGCCTACATTTTCCCATTCAGCATCTCTGTTTCTACCTTGCACTACATTGCCAAAATTGCTATGGGTGATAGCAGTTAAAGACGCCCATTTTTTGCATCCAATATTTATGTTATAATGATGTGTTATTTCGTTATTAGCTGCTGAGTAACGGCTATAGAACTCGTTATGTAAATAAAAGGTTTTAGGGCCAGTATTAAGTTCTGGATTTCTAGTTACAAAACTAATCACACCTCCAAGTGCATCACTTCCATATATAACGCTTCCAGAACCATATAATACCTCTACTTTTTCAAGTAAATTTTGATCGATTCGAATAACATTTTGTAAATGCCCCGAACGGTAAATGGCATTGTTTAGTCTAACACCATCAATAACTAACAATACACGGTTTGCTTCAAATCCCCTTAAAATTGGACTGCCTCCACCTTGCTGGCTTTTTTGTATGTATACATTGCTTTGATTCATTAACAAATCAGCAGTGTTTTGTTGATTTGCGAATGAGAGTTGTTGCCTATTGATGGTTTCTATTTGTCTAGATATGTCCTTGGCTTTTTCATTAATACGATTGGCGCTAACGATGGCTTCTTCTAATTGTGGAGTGTTGTTTATAAGGTAAAGCTTATAGTTGTTTAATATTACCTGGTAAGTAGTGTATGAGACTGTTCCAATTGATTGGTGTGAAATGGTGAATATTGCCAACTGTTTTATGGCTTCCTCTTCTATTTGACAAATTCCTTTTTTGTTGGTTATAGCTATATGCTTATTGGTGAGTTGAGTTTTATCATTTACCCAAACTTGCGTAACAGACGCTCCAATTATAGGTAGTGTGGTTACTTTGTCGAACAGTTGAAGTTCAAATTGAGCAAGTGCACGAGAGGAGATTGTAATAAAAAGAATGCAATAAAAAAGCCTATTCATACCGAGGTAAAAATAGGCTTAATATTTATTTATTACTATTGATTAGGTAGTTTTGGTATAGTTTTTATCAAAACGAAAGGGCGAAAAAAAGTAAAGCATAAACATACGAGAATACCTAAATACCCATGGTAATGTAATAAATACGACACCAATTATGCTAACCACATAAATCCAAAATTCAGGGTCGTGAAATCCTAGCCACAAAATGCCTAAAGTAACCAACATTAAACCTGTAGTTAGCGCATAGCTAACATACATTGCGCCCCAAAAAAAGCCTGGTTCAATCTCATATCTTAATTCACAGACTGGGCATGTATCGTACATTTTCATAAAACCGCCTAAGTCCGTTGCTTTGGTTATAAACAAATCACCTGATTGACATCTTGGGCATTTACATTTAAGCATTGCAGCACCTTTGCTTGCAACGAATTTATTTTTAGGCATGATTATAAACTTTAGAGTTGGCGTTTGTTTTATTACTTAGCTTTATAATTACGGTACCAAATAACACCAAAAACAGATGCTACTATGTATGGTAAAGCTAATAAATAGAGTATCCCATTATTTAGTGTTTCACCTACCTGAGAGCCATTTTTCCTGGCTTCTTCCAACGATGTTTTACACATTGGGCAACCCTGAGCAAATGCATCAGAGCAGACAGTAATAAGTAATGTAACTATTAATAATACGACTATTTTTTTCATAATTTTATGCCACGAAGTTAATAATCAAATCAAGCTTTGTATATGATATTCATCACCTCAAATGGTAATTTAAAATGCGTAATACGGGGATATCATTAAATAAACTACAACACCACTTACCGTAACAAATAGCCATATAGGGTAAGCAAATCGCACCAGTTTTTTATGAGTGGTAACATCCATTTTAAAACCGTAATAAAACGAAAGCAAAATCAATGGTAACACCAGAGCAGCAAGAATAATATGTGGTATTAATACGGCATAATAGATTGTTTTCAATCCATTATCAGGATATAAAGTATTATCAATAAAATAATGAAACAATACATATGATACTAGAAATGCACTTGATAGGATGAAGGTTATAATGTTGGTTGTTTTGTGTGCCGCAATATTTCTTTGTTTTATGAAGTAAAGCGAAACCAATAACAATAAACTGCAAGTTGCATTTACTATTGCGTTAAACTTAGGTAAGAAGTATACAAAATCTGGTGTTGTATCGGGTCTTGGTATTAGTTTTCGGTTTAAAATTACCACTGCTGCAAATACTAACACCGAAAGTGTCATTACGATTCTGAAATAAATTTTGTCTTGATTACTTTTTGTTACTGTATTCATATAATAGCACTTTAATTTCTCCTTGCAAACGTTTCATCTCATAGTCGTCTAAGGCATCGTACATTCCACGGATTCGATTTTGTTTGTCTATTAACAATAACTGTTGAGAGTGGTCAATTGTTCTGTCTTCGATTGAAACAGGTAATAAAAAGCCTCTGCCGATTTTAAAAATCTGTTCGTTATCGCTTGTAGTAAAATACCAATTGTTGCCTGTAACTTTAAGTTTTTCAGCATAAGCTTTTAATACCGGAACCGAGTCGTTTTCTGGGTCTACGGTAAACGAAATAAACTTCACGGGGGTTTCTGTTATTTCCAAGCTTTTTTCTTCTGCAAGTTTTCTGTTTTTGTAAGCCAATTCCTGCATTTCATCATAAATTAATTTCGCTCTTCTGTTCATGCTTGGGCAAACATCTTCGCAAGTAGCAAAAAAGAAATTGGCAACGTAAATTCCATCATTAAGGTTGGCTTGCGTTACTGTATCGCCATTTTGATTCACCACTTTAAAATCAGGTATTTGATAGTAAATGGTGTCTTTGTTGTTTCCTTCAGGTGGTATTTTTTCGCCAAAAATGGGTAAGGTGACATAACGTTGTTGGCCAGTATTTAACATGTAAAATATGATTACAGGCAACGATAATATGGCAATACCTATAAAGAAATGTTTCCTTTTCATTTTGAATTTCATTTTATTACGCAACAAGAGGTAGTGTTTTGGCACTACCTCTTGTTTAAGGTTATATTTTAAAATAATTGTTAGTGAGCATGTGTATCATGCACTTCTTCAGTGGCTGGTTTTGCAACTGAGTCTTTATTTACATGATCATCAACATATTTTGCTTCTACTACCATAAGGGTGATTAAGAATATAACCAATACCATTGGCAATACAATCATCCATGCTAGGAATTTACGTTCAAATTTCATGTGCATAAAAACAGAAACGATAAAGAATGCTTTTACTACTCCAAGTATAATGAATACCCAGTTTCTAAACATGGTTGGATCTAAAGCAAAGTAGAGTGCAATATCAACCAATGTGAAAGCTAAAAGAATCCAAAATGTTTTCCAAATTTGGGACTTCATATCTGCGGGTGATTCTGTATGTTCTAAGTGTTCTACTGTATGTGCTGACATAATATTGTAATTTTAAATTAATCGGTTAAAAGGGAATTAGTAAATAATTAGATAAGGTAATAGAAGGTAAATACAAATACCCAAACCAAATCTACAAAATGCCAGTATAAACCAACTTTTTCAACCATCTCATAATGACCACGTTTTTCAAAAGTTCCGTTCAATACCTGTATGAATATTATAATATTTAAAACCACACCGCTAAATACGTGCATCCCGTGGAAGCCTGTAACGATAAAAAACAAGTCGGCAAAAGCCACAGGCCCATATTCATTCATCGATAAGCTTGCACCATGAAATATTGACCCATCAGCCATAACTTTACCCGCTTCAGATCCCGTAATAAATTGTGACCACTCCCAAGCTTGGCAACCTAAGAAAGCCGCTCCACCAATGATGGTTAAAAACATGTATCGAGCAACTTCTTTTTTAGCCATTCTATGACCTGCTTCAACCGCCAATACCATTGTTACTGAAGAGAAAATCAAAATGAACGTCATTAAACTAACGAACATTAAAGGTAAATGCATACCATGTAAAAAAGGAAAGTGGTTAAAAACATGATCTGGTGAAGGCCATGGTGATTCTAAATTACCAGAAAAGCTGTAACGGACAAAACCGTATGAAACTAATAGAGATGAGAATGTAAATGCATCAGATAGCAAGAAGATCCACATCATTAATTTACCATAGCTAATACTAAATGGAGACTTTCCGCCTCCCCATTGTGATCGAGTGTCTGTTGTTAAAGTAGCTGAGTTTGCCATATATTTTAATATTCTGTTTTCTGTAAGATTATCTGTTCAACAATAAGAAAAAGTAAAGATAAATCCATGCTGCACCTAAAAAGTGCCAGTAAGTTACACATAAATTTAAACTTAAGATGCTCTTTTTGTGGACGTTTAAATAAAAAGCTTTTCCAATTATTACCAATAAAAATACGATACCACCTAACATGTGTGCAAGATGGACGCCTGAAATAACGTAGAAGAAAGATTCTGAAGGATTACCTACAAAATGAACGTTATTAGCAACAAGTGCTTTCCAACCATACCATTGGCTGATGCAAAATGTTATACCCAATAGTAATGTAACCAAAAGTGATATTTTAACTTGGACCAATTCATCACGTTTTGCAGCGCGATAAGCCCATTGTATTGATGCACTACTTAATACCACAATAACTGTGCTGTATGCAAATAGTGAGGGGATATCAAATAATAACCAGTTACCTTCTCCTCTACGTACAATGTAAGCGCTTGTAAAACTTGCGAATAGCATTACGCTAGCTACAATTAACAACCAAACCACAAATTTGGATGGATTAATTATTGGAGGTGTATCGTTTAAGTTTTGTTGTTTTTTTACTGTTGCCATCATATTGGTTATATTTTATCAAATAAGTAAGCGAATTGTACCAGAGGCAAGTATAAGAAAGATGCAAACATTAAACGTTTTGCATCTTTATTGTCACATGTTTTATATAATCTAAATGAGAAGTAGCTTAACATTAAGCCACCAGCAATTGCAACAATACCAGAAGTTAATCCTGTAAATCCTTCAAAAGTGGGCATTAAACCAATGGGCAATAAACAGATGGTAAAAGCAAGGGTTATTAGTGCTGATTTTTTGTCTTTAGCGTAGGTAGGTAACATTTTAAATCCTGCTCGTTTGTAATCGTCATCTAAAATCCATGCAATACTCCAAAAGTGTGGAAATTGCCAAAAGAATTGAACTCCGAATAAAATCAAGGCTTCATAGGTAAACGCACCACTAAAAGCGGTATAACCAATAAGAACTGGTAATGCCCCAGGAAAAGCTCCGATAAAAACCGAAATAGGGGAGACACGTTTCATTGGTGTGTAAATAAAGGCATACATGACCAATGATAATGCTGCAATTCCACCTGCTAGTGGATTTAAGTAATAACCCATTAACAATACTCCCGTAATACCCATCAATGCACTTGCAATAACTGCTTCAGCAACGCTCATGCGATTTGTTGCAACTGGACGGTTTGCTGTACGCACCATCAGTTTATCAAAGTTTTTCTCTATGATTTGGTTTATACCATTTGATGAGCCTGTAACCAAAGTTCCTCCGATAATTAATATAAACATGTCAAACCAAACGATGCCCTGGTTAAAGGCCGCGGTTGCATAAGTAATTACAGCAGATAATACCACCAAAAAAGTTAAACGTGTTTTAACTAGTTGGTTGTAGTCGGTTACTTTTTGACTAAAGTAACTCACTGCAATGACTTGATTTTGGCTTATGTTTTCCAATTTATTGTTTGTTATGCTTTTTATGCATGAACTGTTTTTACTCGTGAAAATAAAACGATGGCTATAAAGAGTTGCATTCCACAAATTAAACTGCCCACAAATAAGTGAACGCTTTGTATTTGTGCCGGGAAACCAATGTTGTCTAATACCTTACCACTTAGTATTTGTGCTCCTATTAGTAACAGCAAAGCAAGTACAGATTTATAAATAATGCTATTTCTTTCGAATGCCAATCTAAATTTATAAACCATAAGTATGGTAAGTATAGCACTAACAGCAGAGAATGTCCTATGGAATTTAAAAATGTTACCAAGCAACTCAACCCAATGGGCTCTATTTTGTTCACCGGTAACCAATGCCACTGCATCTACATTTTCTCTAACTTGTGTTCCGCTTACGGTTTGAATTGCAGAAACGATGAGTACTGCAATCATTATCAACTTCAATGAACGATCGTTGTTTAACTGAAACACATCAAATTGTTGCGATTTGGTTATGGTGTAAATTAATATTCCCACTATAACTAATGCTACAACCATGTGAATAGTTACCATCCAATGTGAAAGGTTTGATGCGACCACCTTAGAACCAATCCATCCCTGAAATCCCGTAAGTATCAATGCTAAAAAGCTTAGCCAGAATACTGAAGGGCTGGTTTTAAGGTAAGGTAATGCAAAAAGTACAGTAAGTGCTATGAATAATCCGGTTACTACACCGATTAATCTGTTTATGTATTCTATCCATGTTTTGTAGACATCAAATTCGGCTACTTCATGGGTTGATGTTTTAAACAACTCCCTGTAATTTTCGGGTAACTCGCTTACGTTTGTCGGTGGAACCCATTGCCCGAAACATTTCGGCCAATCAGGGCAACCCATTCCGCTTCCTGTACTGCGAACTAAACCACCAACAAAAATCAAAAAGAATACGGAGGCTATAGTAAGGATACCAAACCGTCTGAACCTTATTTCTGATTTTTGTTGATTATTCATTATTCATCATTTTACCTAGCGATGCTAAATATTACGATTTAGTTTTTAAGCTTCTTTATTTTCTACCAATGGCATGGTAGTATTTTTCAAATCTAAATAAACGGCTTTAGGCTCATCTAATGGATCCGTTTGGTCAGCATCTGGAACATTTTGTGGAATATAATCCAACTCTGATCCTGGTTTGCTGTAATCATATGGCCAACGGTAAACATAAGGAATGTCACCTGGCCAATTACCATGTATGTGCTTAACAGGTGCTGTCCACTCTAATGTGTTAGAATTCCAAGGATTTTGCGGAGCACGTTTTCCTCTAAATATACTTCCGAAGAAGTTTATCAAGAATAAAAGTTGTGCTGCACCACCAATAATGGCTGCTATGGTTACAAATTGATTCATGTCAACAAATACGTTGAATTGATCATAAGCTGTATTTGCGTAATATCTACGAGGTACACCAGCTAATCCCATAAAGTGCATGGGGAAGAATACGCAATAAGCAGATATTAATGTTAACCAAAAATGTAAGTAACCCAATGTGTTATTCATCATACGTCCAAACATTCTTGGATACCAATGGTAAATACCACTAAGCATACCAAATATTGCAGCGCTACCCATTACTAAATGGAAATGGGCTACTACAAAATACGTATCGTGTAAATTAATATCTAATGCTGCGTTACCTAGGTAAATACCTGTTAAACCGCCAGATATAAAGAATGATACCAATCCTATTGCAAACATCATAGCAGGAGTTAAATGTAAATTACCTTTCCATAATGTAGCCATGTAGTTAAAGGTTTTTACTGCCGATGGAACCGCAATAATTAAAGTACCCAACATAAATACTGAACCTAAAAATGGATTCATACCTGTTATAAACATGTGGTGACCCCATACGATAAAAGATAAGAATGCAATAGCCAGGATTGAACCAATCATTGCACGGTAACCAAAAATTGGTTTACGAGAATTGGTTGCAATTACCTCTGATGTTATACCCAATGCAGGCAATAAAATAATATATACTTCAGGATGGCCAAGGAACCAGAATAAATGTTGGTATAGCACAGGGCTTCCTCCAACACGTTCTATGCCACCTGCTAATTCTGCAACTATTTCATTTAAGTAGAAACTTGTACCAAAACTACGGTCGAATATTAATAATAAACCTGCACCTAATAACACTGGAAATGACAATAAACCTAATACAGCTGTTATTAAAAATGCCCAAATAGTTAATGGCAATCGAGTCATTTTCATTCCTTTTGTACGCATGTTTAATACCGTAGTGATATAATTAATACCACCCAATAAAGCAGATGCGATAAAAAGAATAATAGCTACTAGCCACAAAGTCATACCTGTACCAGACCCAGGAATAGCTTTTGGTAGGGCGGACAATGGAGGATATACTGTCCAACCTGCAGATGCAGGACCACCGTCAACGAAAAGTGAAGATAACAACACCAATGAAGAGAGTAGGAAGAACCAATATGAAAGCATATTCATGAAAGGCGAAGCCATATCACGAGCTCCCACTTGTAGAGGTATAAGTAAGTTTGAAAAGGTTCCACT
>JBILPP010000324.1:0-2810 GCA_044373765.1 Bacteroidia bacterium | reverse complement strand
CTATCTTTTCTATAATCTTGGTTTTATCTAATGCCTCGTAAAAACTTGGCCACCCGCAGCCTGCATCAAACTTGGTATCCGACTTAAAAAGCTCGTTGCCACATCCAGCGCAAGTGTATATGCCAGTTTCATAATGTTCTTCAAACTTACCTGTAAACGGACGCTCAGTGCCTTTTTCACGCAGCACTACATACTGCTCAGGAGACAGCAGTTGTTTCCATTCTTCGTTGCTTTTTACAATTTCAAATTCGCTCATGGTATCCTTATTGTTTAATGATTTTGTGGATGATGTTTCTGTTGTTGTATTTGATTTGCAAGATGTAAAGCCCATCAGCAAAACTGTCGTCAATATAAATAACAAATTCACCTTCTTTTTGATTTGCAGTTTCATATCCTTCTTTAATTATTAATCCTTTGCTGTTCATTAATACGTAATAAACACGCTCGGCTTGTTTTAGTTGGTAAGCTATTCTAATATTTTGTTCAAATGGGTTTGGACTAACAGAAAACAGTGTTTCCATTTCAGCTTCATCTGCATTCACTTTAATTACTTGGCTGTAATTAAATTTACCATCATAATCAATTTGCTTTAGTCGATAATAAAGCACGCTTACATCAGGAAGCTGAACATCTGAAAATTGATATTTTGTAGCCATATTAGTAGTACCGGAACCCTTTACTAAACCAACAGCTTCAAAGGTTTTATTATTTAAACTGCGCTCAACAACAAATACTTTATTGTTTTTTTCAACGGCAGTGCTCCACACTAGTTGGGTTGTTTTATGTTTATAAACACCATCAAAACCAAGCCAAGTTACAGGCAATGTAACTCCATTAGATGTTAGTATACTAGCCGTATTATAATTTGCTGCACTGTACCATCCGTTGTATTCTATTACAGCATAATGATAATTAACACCAGCCTGTATGTTGGTTAATGTAACCGTGCTTCCAGTACCATTATACACGATGTAATTACCCGAGCCTATTTGTGGTGCAGCTGTTAAATTAGCATTTGCACTATAATGAAAAGTATCTGCAGGAAATCCATTTACAGGAACTCCTGCGCTTACCAATACAATTCTTCTGTTTCCGTTTCCGCTAACCCAATTTAACCTAACACTGTTATTATTAATGTTGGTTATTTGAAAATTACTGGCACCCATTGTAGGTTCCGTAGGTAGGTTACCACCCCAAATACGTTGCACAAATTGCGGACTATCAATAAACGGATTCCTATTGTTTTGAATCGCATGTATAGCATCATTTCTTTTTCGCTCTTTATCACTTACAGGGTCTAAATTATGCCAGCTAATTAATAAATTTATATACCAAGCATCGTAAGCGGGATAAGTATTGCCAGCCAATACATCATTGGCATTACCATTGTTTATCCAGCCTGCAATTAAGTTATCATATCGTGTAGCCATGTATAATTGCGCTCGCGCGATGTCTCCTTTATATTCATCAATAGGCTCAAACACAATTCCTGCATAACCAAAGTTAGCCCCTGTGCCAAGTTTGCCGCCATATAAAGTTGAAGTACTCGCTGCAGAAACATTTCCAAAAGGATAGTTATTTCTCCATCCGTTAACTTTACCATCACTTGCAAATAAATGATGAATGTCTGTTTGCATGGGCGTATTTGAAGCAAACCAACTCTGCGGAAAAGAATGTTCGCGGTTATAACAATCTCCTTCAAGAGCATATGAACCACATTGATTAGTGCCCATGGTGTATTCGTAAGGTGATGATGTATCAAAGCGTGTGCTGTATACATCCCACACTTTACTATTGGGTTGTCGGTCTGTGGTTGAATATGCATTCCAAACACCAGGAGTATAACTCACACTTGTATGGCCAAGTATTCTATTATATAAAATTGTTTTTAAAGCAGCATTACGTTGTGATGTTACAGCATTGTAGTAACCAACGGCAATAGCCCAAGCAATGCCTGTACCTTGCACACTAATATTTTGTGTAAGCGACCCATTATTAACATGAGTGATGTTACCAGACGAAGCACCTGTTATTGAAGGACTATATCTCGCATAAATATTGGTTGTAGGTATATTACCTGCGTTAGGTATCAATGTAATTACAGTGGTGTAACCTTGTAAGTACTGCGTTGATATTTCGAAACCTGCGGGTGCAGTTATGGTTAAACCACCAACTAAAGCAGTTGCACTAACCGTATAGCGAATAGCCGTGCTGCTATTTAACACGTATACATTGCCAAAAGCCGGAATTGATGATATACTTGTAGTTATTACACCACCCCATGCAAATTGCACCATTAAATAACTTACTAAAAATAACTTGATTTTCATTCCAATCACAAATTTATATCCCTGCATCAATTAAACACGATTAAATTCTTTAAGATTTTTAACCACAGCCATAGCACAATTCTCACCGTCAATAGCAGCACTTATTATTCCACCTGCATATCCAGCACCTTCTGCGCATGGCAATAAGCCTTTTATTTGTGGATGTTCCATGGTTTCTTTTCCGCGGGGTATGCGCACAGGACTAGATGTACGACTTTCTGTAGCTACCATTACTGCATCATTACTCACGTAGCCTTTTAATTTCTTACCAAAGGCTTGCAAAGCATCGCGTAAACTTGCCGCAATAAAAGTTGGCAATACATCATCTAAATGATGAGATTGTAATCCAGGTATATAACTACAACCTGGCAATTGGTTGGAGTGCTTTTTATTTACAAAATCTAACACCCTTTGCGCAGGAGCTTGCAAACTTTGTGTTACCGAAAAACATTTTTGCTCCACACTTTGCTGAAATTTTAA
>JBILPP010000323.1:0-2813 GCA_044373765.1 Bacteroidia bacterium | reverse complement strand
AATACATGACAATAAACAACCTGAAATTACTATTAATGTATATCCAATACCAACAAAAGATTGGATAAATATTGAAACCAAAAAGGATATTTTAGACCTAAAAATATTTGACTTAAGAGGGGTATTGGTAAAAGAAGCAAAAGCAATAAATAAACTTAATATAAGTAGCCTGGAACCAGGAGTTTATTTACTTAAACTTAATACAACAAGTGGCATCAGCACACATAAAATCATCAAACAGTAACAACTAAAAAGAGGCTGTTTCTAGTATAAAACAGCCTCTTTCATTTTCCATAAACACAACCAATTATCCAAACTCCAATCCAACTCTTCTTATAAGCCCATTTTATATTTTTAAACTTTTACGGTGTCTTCTAACCCTTGAATAAGGTTTTAAAAATTGATCTTAATAAATTTTAAATACCTAGTAATAAAATTATAACTAACTAACTTTTTTAAAAAGCCTAATAGCTCCACTCAATACTCTAATTTGATTTTAATCCGCATTTCATTTAGAGTTGACGCAGTAGTAATAGATGTATAAATATCCTAATAACCAACGAGCAAACTTTTAACCATTGATAACTTCTATTAAGTAAATATGTCAACCTAAATTTTAAACTATGCTCTTGGGCTACTAAAAACGGGTGTAGTTAAAAATGAATTTAATAGCTATTTCAAATCTTAGCAGCCTATTGCATTACTTCAAGATCGCTATCACTACCCATTATAATTACTACCTTTTTCATACTTCCAATTATTTGTACGAAAACAAGAAAAAGGTTGAAAAGGCGATATTGATTAAATAATACCAAATGTCATTTCCTCAATTGAATTGAGAATGTGAACATTTTAAAGCTAACATTTTTACAACATAACACAAACAAATTACAACATAACAAAATTAGATCAAATAGGTAAATCTAATTTTGTAAAAGATATAAATGTATAAACAAATTATAGTAGAAAATAAACAAAGATGAGAGCAATAAATTTACTGATACTGAATATTGGGAGATGTTTTACTGTTGTATTGATGGTACTAATTGGGGGTACAAAATTTACTCAAGCACAGAATTTAACCATTTCAAATTCTGGTCAAACAGGTACCTCAGGAACCAATTGGAGCATCTCCGGAAACGTACTCAATGTTGCAGCTTCCGGAGCTGCAAGCATTAATACAAGTGTCATCACCAATCATTTAGCAAACACGGGTGACTTGACAATTAACCTCCCTTGGCAAAGTGGTGTTTGGCGCATCATAAATATCAATAATACCATTGCCTATTCTGGCTCAAGCGCGAGAACATTAACATTTCAAAGCGCGAATGATATTGTTTTTGCAAATGCTGTTGGAATTACTTCTGCAACTGCAAGTTTAAACGTGGTTCTACGATCAGCAACGGGTTTAAGTTTAGGTGACCCAGATCAAGGCCTTGTTAAAATGGACGGTATAAATATAGACACCAAAGGCGGACATTTCTGGGTGGGTGGCGGTACATCAAACACTACATGGAATGGGTTGTCGGTTGGTAATTCTGCCGCTCATACTTGGCAGGATGATGTGCCTGGAATTTCTGTAGTTGGATCGACAATCGCTTCAGGTGGTGGAGATATCTATATGGCCGCCCTATCGTGGAACTCGTCTGATGATGATGGGGTGAATTACGGAATGAACATTCAAAATTCAAATATTTCATCAGGAGCAGGAGATATTTATTTATTCGCAGATCTTTATGGGCGTTATACCAATGGAATTGGTCTGTACGTCAATGGAACTACATCAATAACTTCGACAACAGGACCTATTTATATCAGAGGATACGGAAAAGACCAATCAACTAACGGAAATTCTTGGAGAGTTGCAACCCAGATTCAAGGATCTGCGCAAATCAAATCAGTATCTGGAGCTATTACGGTAATAGGAGATGCTGCCTTTACCGCTACTGTAAATGACAAAGAAGGGTTAAATATTACAGATGGGGCTGCAATTTGTTCACAAACAGGTAACATCACCTTACGCGGTACAAATACCTTAGAATCTTCTGGTCAATTCTCCAACTCCATTCGTTTTGCGGCAGCAAATGTAGCTAATTCCATTCGTATTGGTTATGACGGAACCAACGCTTATTCAGGAAACATAACCATTGAAGGGAACTCTATCTACCAACGATACACCCATTTAGGAGCCGGTTCAATAGCTATGCAAACTACGGGTACGCTAACCATCCAGCCAACTGGAAATGCGTTTACCTACATACGGGCTGCGAATTCAGATGCACTGACTTATGATGACGACTGGAATTTTGGAACTCAACTAAGCAGTTTTACCTACGGAAAATCTACCAATACCGCTGCTTTAAGTTACGCCAGTGAATTAACTGTTTCAGGTCCAATTACTTTTCATACAGGTAACTTTACAATCAATAAAAACATAACCTCATCAACAGCATCTGATATTACCATAAATGCCATAAATCACTTTTATACTTCAAACATCAGGCAATCAATAACCACTGCGGGGGGTAATATAACCATCAACGCAGATGCAGACGGTAATGGTACAGGGATATTAGATTTGGATTACTTAACATTCAATCCTGGTTCTGGAAACACAATCATACGCGGATCAACCATGAGTTGGGTTACAACAAATAATACAGATAAGCCTTATATTAATGGAACTGGAAATTTCACCTTTGAACCTTATGCAGCAACTTTTGGCCAAATTATAAATACAGGTTGGTTCGACATAGACCAAGACAACAATGGTATGGGCGCAGTATACCTTGGTAAGGAAACAAATACACAGG
>JBILPP010000322.1:0-2826 GCA_044373765.1 Bacteroidia bacterium | reverse complement strand
ATCTTTAAGGTTATACACATCCCTTACCTTACCACGGTAAAAGTTCTTTTGATGTTTAAAAAAGTAATTGGTAGATACGATTGCGTTTTCCATTGCGTTTAATTGAGTGGCAAATTTAATCAACAATTATTAATCATTGTTTTTTTGTTCTTTGTCGTAGGCTTTAATAATATCCTTAACCAATCTGTGGCGCACCACATCTTCAAATGTTAAGTATGCAAAATGAATCCCCTTTATACCTTCTAAAATATTTACCGCTTTTAATAATCCTGATTGCGTTTTTTTTGGTAAATCTATTTGAGATAAATCGCCTGTTACAATAAACTTAGCGTTAGGTCCCATTCTTGTTAAAAACATTTTTAACTGCAGGTCGGTTGCATTTTGTGCTTCATCTAAAATAACATAAGCATTATCAAGCGTACGACCACGCATAAATGCCATTGGGGCGATCTCTATTACCCTGTTTTCTATATAAAATTTTAACTTTTCAGGAGGAATCATGTCATCCAACGCGTCATATAATGGACGTAAATATGGATCAATTTTTTCTTTTAAATCACCAGGTAAAAAACCCAGGTTTTCGCCTGCTTCTACAGCTGGTCTTGCCAATATAATTCTTTTTATTTCTTTGTTTTTTAGAGCTCTAACAGCTAATGCAACTGCAGTATAGGTTTTTCCAGTACCGGCCGGTCCAATGGCAAATAAAATATCATTACTGCTCATCAACTCAACCATTTTTTTCTGGTTAGGAGTTTTAGCCCTTATCACCTTTCCTCCATTACCATATAAAATCACATCATCGTCTTTGATCTTTAACTCTTCAGCAATATCCGAAACATCAATCTTGCCTAAAACACTTTCCATCATATTGATATCTAGTACCCCTTGTTTTTGACTTAATTTGCATAATGCTGCCAACCCGTTTTCAAATCGTTCTATTTCTCTAATTTCACCATTAACAAATAAATTGTTACCTCTAGAAATTATTTTCAATTTAGAAAAATGGTGCTGTAATACTTTTAGGTTTTTATTGTTCACCCCCAAAACATCATATGGTTCGGCCCCTTCAATTATTATTTCCTTCTGAATCAAGTCTTGTGATATTAATATTGTGTATACTGGTATTAGCTTAATAACTTTGCATAACAAATATATGTTTCAATGGTATAAAAAAGAGAACTATTAAAGTTTTTTACCAAATTGCAGAAAAATTAATTAGCAAAATAAATAGTGAAGGTTATAACGCTTACAAGTGATTATGGAGCAAATACTTATTATGCAGCTTCCTTGAAGGCGCGCATTATAGAGTTGATTCCTGATGCCATGATTGTTGATGTATCGCACAACCTACCTGCATATGATTTGTTGCAAGGGGCATTCTTACTTCAAAGTTGTATAAGCGACTTTAAATCACAAACAGTACATATAATAGCAATAGACACTAATTTGTTAATTTATAGTGATATTCTCATTGGTAAAATAAGAAACCAATGGGTAATTGCGGCAGATAATGGTTTTCTTTCTATGTTAAGTGATGAATGGGATGCCATTTATAAGGTTAATCCTTCGGTGTACTCTATAAATGACCTTTCCCCTGAAAAAAATACATTCACCATATTGGCCAATTATGTTTTAACAGGTGTTGATTTAAACACGTTTGCTAAAATAACTACACCCAAAATTATTTTTAATAGTCTTAAACCTGTAATCACAGATAGTCAAATTAGGGCATCAATTGTTCATGTTGATGGATACGACAATGCGGTAACCAACTTAAATAAAGCAACTTTCCTTCATTGGATTGGGAATGTTGATTACAAAATTTTTTATAGAAAAAGAGAAAGCTTAGCTAAAATTGATGCAAACTATGCCAACGTTGCCCAAGGTGATGGTGTGGCAGTTTTTAATGATGTAGGTTGGCTTGAGATTGCCATAAATAGGGGACAAGGCAAATCATTATTAGGCTTAAAATTAGGTGATCAGATTATTATTGAAAAACAAGAATGATAAATAGAATAGTTCGACTTTCTTTCGAGCCGAAATTAGTTAATGACTTTTTAGCAGTATTCGAAAACAGTAAAAATCAGATTGCTAATTTTCCGGGTTGCCAAGGATTAACCTTATTACAAGATGCTACTTTTAGTAATGTATACTACACATACAGTTTGTGGCTGAACGAATCTGATTTGGAAAAATACCGACACTCAGAGTTGTTCGAAACAACTTGGGCTGCCACAAAAAAATTGTTTAATGCTAAGCCTATGGCATTCTCAACCACCGTAAATCAAATTGTAAAATGAAATTAGCTCATCTTTTTTTTCTTATCTTGGTTTGCGCTAAATTAACATCTGCAAAGCCTTTGGACTCGCTTAGGGTTGAAATTATTAAGGGGCATAAATACCTCATTCATAAAGTTGACAAATTTGACAACATAAATACCATTACCAGAAAGTATAAAACCACAATTGCCGAGGTTAATAAACACAACGAACTCAAAAATAATAAGATTACCAAAAATCAAATTATACGTATTCCTTTATATACAGAGATTATAAAGCCATTCGTTAATGATTCCTCAAAGGTTGATGAAGCGCACGCAAATGCTCAAAATATGGAGGTTCAAAAAACATATACGCACCAAGTTGCGCTTGGCGAAACATTAAATGCAATTTCCAAAAAGTATAAAATAACGACTACTCAAATTGTTAAATGGAATAACCTGAAGTCAAATAAAATTACAACTGGTCAAATCCTTGTTGTCGATGAATCGGCAACAGTTAAACCATTTCACAGGTTAAATACTCCTGAAGCCCAACTGCCCCAAAA
>JBILPP010000001.1:0-31072 GCA_044373765.1 Bacteroidia bacterium | reverse complement strand
GCACAAAGCCGCCATAATCTCGCTGGCAGGTGTAATATCAAAACCTGTTTCTTGAGGGATACCATTGGTGCGGCCTCCCAAGCCTGTTGTTACAAAACGTAAACTTCTGTCGTTTACATCCAGCACACGTTTCCACGTAATTTGTTTAAGTGCGTTTTCGCTATTTAAATTGTTATATTGATAATTGTCTAATAATGCAGCAATGGTATTATTAGCAGTAGTTATGGCATGGAAATCACCTGTAAAATGTAAGTTAATATCTTCCATGGGCAAAACTTGCGCATAGCCTCCACCTGCTGCTCCACCTTTCATGCCAAAAACAGGTCCAAGCGAAGGCTCACGCAAGGCGGCAATACACTTTTTACCAATTTTATTTAAACCTAAACTGGCGCTAACAGTTGTTACCGTTTTACCTACGCCCGCTTTGGTTGGCGAAATGGCAGTAACCAAAATCAAATTGTTCTTATTGATATTGGTTTCGTTCAAAACATTCAATTCTAATTTAGCTTTTGTTTTACCATAGGGTATAACATAATCAGCATTAATGTTTAATTCATCAGCAATTTGTTGAATCGGTTTTAATTTTGCTTCGCGAGAAATTTCAATATCTGACTTCATAAGTGTGAGGTTTATTTGTATATTATTTTAATGATGCCGCATGCATAATACTGTCCCAAAATTTTAGTGCAGAATCATCCCAACTAAAATCAAGTTTCCGTTTGGCACTTGCAAGTGTTTTTTGCTGATAAAAATCTTGGTTGTTAGTTAGTTTAATCATGGCATCAGTTACCTGTTTTACGTCATACGGTGAAACCAGCACCCCAGCTTCTCCTGCAACTTCGGGCATAGATGTGATGTTCGAAGTAATTACCGGAACATTACAGGCCATAGCTTCTACAATTGGTAATCCAAATCCTTCGAAATACGGAATATATACCATGGCATAAGCAGCAGCCGTAATGTGGTATAAATCGCCTTCTGTTACCCTGCCTGTAAAAATGATGTCAGCTTGGTATTTTAAGTTGTTATAGGTTTCTTCAATATTTTTACTTTGCCATGCCTTGCGGCCTACTATAACGAGTTTAAAATTATTTTGTGTTGATGATTTATAAGCATCAAATGCCTTGAGTAATGTTTCAATATTTTTACGCGGATGCATAGCACCTACATAGCAAAAATAGGATTGTCCATTGGTGTACTTTTGTTTGATTTCGTTTTTCTGCGTTTCGCTTATAGGCTCAAAACCTATACTAGGCGCATTGTAAACAACATCAATTTTATTTGGGTTGATATTGAATTGCGTAATAATATCTTGTTTAGTATAATTAGAAACAGCAACCAATCTAGCCGCTTTGCGAGCGTATTTAGGAAAGAAGTAGGTGTAATATTTATACTCTAGTTTATTTATACCTTGTTTAAAATGCAAAAAAGCTAAATCGTGCATAACTGCCAATTGAGGTACATTCGTGCGTAAACTTAAATATCCGTCTGTACTTACAAAAACATCGGCTTTGTATTTTGCTAATGCCTTGGTTACAGATAAATTAAAGAACCAATAATATAAAAACGGATGACGGGCCTGAGGGTATAATACAACTGGTATCACGTTACTGGCAAATACAAACTCTTTGTCGTATGGCCTGTCAAACAAAAAAATAAATTCGTGTTCGGGGTGGTTACGCGTTATGCGCTGCATGGTCTCGTATGTAAACCTGCCAATACCTTCTAGTTTATTGGCAAGTAAAAATCGCGCATTAACGGCTATTCGCATAAAATTAATAGGACTAAATGTGCTTGTAATAATTATTATTGTACACAAATAAACAATTAATATCAACAGGCCGCATCCAGATGTCGAAAAAAATTTTAATAAATGTGTTTTTACTTGTAGCAATAAATCTGCTCATAAAACCATTTTGGATTCTGGGTATCGACAGAACTGTTCAGAACACAGTAGGTAATGATATATATGGGGCTTATATGGTTATGTTCAACATATCCTTAATGTTTACCATGCTGTTAGATTTTGGCATTAACAATTATACCAGTTCATTTATCGCTAAGCATAATCAATTACTTAGCAAAAGGTTTGCCTCATTGTTTCCCTTAAAATTAGTTTTTGCATTAGCATACCTTGTTGTTACATTTTGCTTCGGATTTTTGTTTGGTGTTGTTGGAAAGCAACTCTGGTTTTTATTATTGTTGGCACTAAATCAGGTTTTAGCATTTTTCATTTTGTTTTTTAGGGCTAATATTAGTGGTTTACAATTATTTAAAACCGATGCCTTTTTATCGGTAACCGACAGAGGCATGATGATATTTTTTGCCATTATGTTAATGTTGTTATACAATGGTAATTTCTCGATTGAACACTTCATTTTATCCCAGTCACTCGGTTATTCTGCCTCATTTATAATTTCTTTTTGGGTATTAAAAAAGCCACTACAAGGTGTTAAGCTTAACTTTAAAAAAGTAATGATGTGGAGTATGATACGCCAATCATGGCCATATGCCTTACTAGCTTTGTTAATGACTTTTTACATGCGTGCTGATATTTTAATGATGAAGAAGTTACTGCCAAATGGTGATGAACAAAATGGTGTTTATGCTGTTGCTAATCGTTTATTGGAAGCAGCAAATATGCTTGCTGTTTTACTTGCCGGTATGTTGCTGCCTTTATTCTCTAACATGATTAAAAGTAAGCAAGATTTAAGCAGTTTAATTAAAATGAGTATGACACTTTTAATTTTACCAGCAGTTGGTGTAGCCGCAATTTCTTGGTTTTACCACATGGATGTGATGATGCTATTAAGCAAAACCAGCCCAGTAGAGTCAGGACATGTATTTAAATATGTAATGATTAGTTTTGTAGCAATGTGTGTGATGTATATTTTTGGTACATTGTTAACTGCCAATGGAAACATATCTTTACTTAACAAGCTTGCAGCAACGGCTTTGGTCATAAACCTAACCGTTAATTTATTTCTGCAGCCACAATTAGGTGCCAAGGGAGCAGCATTATCTGCAGTTTTTACGCATAGTTTTATCGCAATAACCAACATGTATTTTGCAATTAAAAACCTTAAAATAAAGCTTGACCCCAGTTACCTATTAAGGTTTTTTGCAGTTTTGGCTGTGGTTACTATATGTGTGGGATTAGCCCATAATCGGGGAATAAACCTAAGTGTTACCATTGGAAGTGCCATTGGATGCGCCATAATAATGTTATTTATTACACGTTTGATACATATTCAACAATTAAAACAACTATTGCAAAGCCGCGTTTAAGTGGTAGTTTGCACACACCTATTTTTTTATATTTTTGTTCAAATTAGTAAGCATGCAAAAAACGCAACACGAATATCAGTTTAATTTTATCGAGCTCGTTAAGTTTTTAATTAAATGGAAAAAACACCTTGCCCTTATTTCATTGTCGGCAGCTGTTGTAGCATATCTTATCACACTGTTTCTCAAGCCAGAGTATAAATCAAAAGCAGTGTTTTATCCAGGAACAGTCAATTCCATATCATATGCATTATTTTACAGCTTAAAAGAAAGGGCTCAAGATGTACTTGCTTATGGCGATGAAGAGAATGTGGAACAATATCTTCAATTGGCAAAATCAAGCCAACTGCGTGAAAAAATTGCTACTGATTTTAACTTAATAGAACATTATGGTATTGATTCGGATGATCCCAAGAAGTTTGCCAAGCTTAACAAGAAGTTTGAAAAGTATGTTAATGTAAACCGCACATCATACAACTCTGTTGAAGTTGTTGTGCTTGATACAGATCCAGAGCTATCTGCTGCCATTGCCAATGCTGTGATGTATAATACCGATTCATTAAAAAAGCAAAGTCAAAGTATTATCGCACAGCAAGCGTTCAATATCATTAAAGAAGAATACGTTGCTAAGATTGCCATTATCGATTCGTTAAGTGAAATGACTCGGACACTGGGTAATATTGGTGTATATAATGTAGAAGAACAATCACGCGGCTTGGCTGAGCTTATAGGTAAAGGAACCAGCAATTCGTTTACGGATAAAGAACGTAAAAATTTAGGACAACATGTTGGTGATTTCGTTTCGTTGGATGAACAAATTCGTTTTGAAGCAGAGCAGCTCACCGATTTAAGAAAGAAATACAATCAGGCTAAATTAGATTTAGACAGTAAATTAAGT
This sequence comes from Bacteroidia bacterium, assembly GCA_044373765.1. Lineage (GTDB taxonomy): Bacteria > Bacteroidota > Bacteroidia > UKL13-3 > UKL13-3 > UBA6183. The sequence continues at coordinate 26,889 of JBILPP010000001.1, read as the reverse complement.
AATATTTTTGTGGTTGATATTGCAAAGCCTAATTATGATAAAGCATATCCGTTACGTTTGGTTATTTCCATTATATCTGCAATTGCAGCTTTTCTGTTAAGCAGCATTACCATTGTTGCAATGGAGCGCTATCATAATATTAAGGGTAGTTTATCGCAAGAGTAATTTTGGGTGAGATTTTTAAAATTCGTTGGTTTTATACAATCGGGGCATTGTTTATTTTACTCACCGCTTACGGTGTGTACAACGATGATTATTCCATTCATGTTTTACCATTAATTCTTGTATTTGCGTATTTGGTTTTATTTAAACTTGATACTGTTTTACTTTTACTTAGTTTTATTGTTCCGCTTGCCATAGAGTTTGATGATATTGGCATGGGACTTGGAATAAGCCTTCCCGATGAACCCATAGTAATGGTAGTGATGTTTTTATCTGTGCTGCGTTTTATTGTTGATGGTGCATATGATGTAAAAGTGTTCAGACATCCTGTTTCTATTTGGATTTTAGTAAATATTGGGTGGTATATTGTCACTATTTTTACCAGTGAATTACCTTTTGTTAGCTTCAAGTTTGTATTGTCTCGTTTTTGGTTTATTGTGGTGTATTACTTTTTAGGAGTAATGTTATTCCGTAAACTATCCAATATACATAAATATTTATGGTTACATATTGCTTCCTTGTCAATTGTTGTTGCTTATACTTTATATATGCACAGTTTATCGGGCTTTACGCAAGAGTCATCGTATTACATCAGCATGCCTTTTTATCGTGCACACGGAATTTACTCAGCAGCAATTTCATTTTTTATTCCCTTGTTTTTTGCGTATTTGTTTTACAGTCGTAAACTCAAATTAAACGTCTTTGTTATTTTACTTGTATTGTTTTTATTGGTGATGTTTTTTACTGGGGTATTTTACTCCTACACGCGCGCTGCATGGTTAAGTATTGCTGTTGCTTTAGGTATGATTTTACCACTTGCACTTAAACTAAAGCTTAAAACACAATTAATAATGTTGGTTTGTGGTGTGATGTTTTTTTTAGCTTTTCAAGATCAAGTATTGTACGCACTGTCTAAAAATAAACAAGATTCAGGAGAAGGTTTTGGCAAGCACCTACAATCAGCATCAAATATACGTACAGATGCGTCAAATATAGAGCGTATAAATCGCTGGATATCTGCTATAAATATGTGGAAGGAGAGACCCGTCATGGGTTTTGGTCCAGGTACTTATGTGTTTTGTTATGCCCCTTATCAGGAAGCGCGATACCGGACGCTTATCAGTACAAATTTCGGTAACCAAGGTAACTCGCATAGCGAATTTTTAAATCCATTATCAGAAACTGGATTGATTGGGATGGGAAGTTTAATTATGATTATTTTAGCAGGGTTAAATACCGCGTTTAATGTTTTTTACAAAACCAGCTCTGCTAAAGTAAAGGTAGTTTTAATTGGTGTAACACTCGGATTGATTGGCTATTTTACCCACGGATTTCTAAACCACTATAGTGAAACAACAAAAATAGCACCATTGGTATGGGGTAGTTTTGCCATCATAGTAGCCATTGATTTATACCATAAAAATGATGCTGAATTAGATGAGCGATATACCCAAGAAACCCTTTGATTTAGGCGTGTGCGGCTATCAGTAGATCTAAGTCTTTAGGATAGATATTTAAACGTTGACCAATATGTTTATTAGTTAAATTGCCCTTATAAATATACACTCCACTTCTTGCAGATTGATTAACCCATAAGTAATCGGTAATTGAACTACAATCGGCTAAATCCAATAGTAGTGGTGTTAAAACATTGCTCAATGCATAGCTGGCAGTACGACTAACTCTAGAGTTAATATTCGGTACGCAGTAATGAATCACATCATGTTTGATAAACGTTGGTTTATCGTGGCTGGTTACTTCGCTTGTTTCAAAGCATCCGCCTTGGTCTATGCAAATATCAACAATAACCGACATTGGTTTCATTTTACATACCATTTCCTCGGTAACCACATTTAAACTCCTTCCTTCTGCACTCCACAAACAACCTATGGCTACATCAGCCGATTCAAGAGCCTTTTGTAATATTTTAGGATGAAGCAATGAGGTGAATATTTTAACACCTAAGTTGTTTTGTAACCTCCTCAGTTTTTCTAATGAATTGTCAAAAACTTTAACTGTAGCACCTTTTCCTAATGCTGTTCTGGCCGCATACTCTCCAACTGTTCCAGCACCAATTATAACAATTTCTGTTGGTGGAATCCCTGTAACACCTCCCAACATTTCTCCTTTACCACCACGCGTGCTGCAAAGCAACTCAGCAGCCACGGCTATTGATGATAAGCCAGAAATTTCGCTCATGCTCCTAACTATCGGGTGTATATCATCATCAGATTTTAAAAATTCAAATGCAATCGCTGTCATTTTTTTTGCCATTAAACTTCTAATGTAGGTATCACTTCGGCTACTAAGTTGTATTGCAGATATCAATAATTGCTGAGTTTGAAGCAAGCTAATTTCATGTTCTGTTGGCGGTTCAACCTTCACAATCACATCAGCTTTAAATACTTCATCGGGGTTGTAGCAAATTTGAGCTCCAGCTTCGCTGTAATCTTGGTCGCTAAAATGTGCATGCTTGCCAGCTCCTGCTTCAATTCTTACCTCATTTCCATTAGTAACCAATAAATTTACCGATGAGGGGGTAAGTGGTATTCGATGTTCTTGCAAAGTTGTTTCTTTAGGAACGCCAATAAATAGGCCCTTTGATGATTTCTTCACCTCCAATAATGCCTCTTTGGGTTGTATACTTGCAGCTTTTGCTAACTCACTAAAACCTGCTTTGCTTAACTCGTCCATAATTGGTTTGTGTTTTTTCAAAAATAATAAACTCTACCTCAAAAAAGTACGACTAAAAATAAAAAACTACGTAATATTTCCTTTTTGCTAGATAGATTTGTCTTGTATTAGGCTGTTTTTCAGTATTTTTCAGTATAAAATAGTATAAAGGTTGCTAAAAAATAATTGGTTTAGCTATATTTGCAGGCTTCTACAAAAGATGGGAACGAAGGGTAAAGATTATTTAATCGAGTTTAACAAACTCAACATGGGCTCAAATCATTTTGAGTTCAAGTTGAATGATGCTTTTTTCGCTCATATAGAAGGGAGTATTATTAGCAAGGCTGAGGCAACAGTTGCATTGGAATTAATTAAAACTGAAACCATGTATGAACTGCAATTTACGCTTACAGGAACTGTTAGCGAAAAGTGTGACAATTGCCTTGATGATATTAATCTCTTGCTTGATAATGAGTTTTGTCTTTTGATGAAAATTAGTGAAAATGAAGATTATAGTGATGATGAGATTATCTATGTTACCAAAAGTATTTTGGAATATGATCTAACTCAATATCTTTACGAATCATTTATACTAAGCTTACCTCCACGCAAGGTTTGTGAGATGGCCGGAAAAAAATGTGACCCGGAGTTGGTGCGAAAAATCAACAACTTCGAAAGTGATGACAAAGATGGCAATGAATCAAATCCAATGTGGGATAAATTAAAAGGAATTTTTTAATAACAACTAAAACATACAATTATGCCAAATCCAAAGCGAAAAATTTCGAACACTCGCAGAGACAAAAGAAGAACTCATTACAAAGGTGTTAATCCAACCCTTTCTGTTGATGCTACTTCTGGCGAGACACACTTACGTCACCGTGTAACAGCTGATGGCTTTTACAAAGGTAAGTTGGTTTTTCCTGACATGAGAAAAGACGTTTAATATTCACCCAAACCCGTACCACTTGATGAGAATAGGCTTTGATATTATGGGAGGTGATTTTGCCCCCCTTGAGGCTATTAAGGGAGCTATCCTTGCCCAAAATGAATTAACTTCTGATGTTAAAATTGTATTGTTTGGTGATGAATCAATTGCAAGACAACTGCTAACTGAAAATGGTGCAAACGAATCAGATTATGATTTTGTGCATACCACAGAAGTTATTGAAATGGGAGAGCATCCCACAAAAGCAATATCGCAAAAGCGTAATTCCAGTATAGCAGTTGGTTTCAGTCAATTAGCCGCAAAACAAATTGATTCTTTTGTGAGCGCAGGCAATACAGGAGCCATGTTGGTAGGAGCAATGTTCTCAGTTAAACCTATAGAAGGAGTTATTCGACCTTGCATTACAGCAACAGTACCAAAGCCAAACGGTAAAACCGGATTGCTTTTGGATGTGGGTGTTAATGCAGATTGTAAACCTGACGTGCTTTATCAGTTTGCCGTTTTAGGCTCGCTAATGATGAAACATGTGCTAAAGGTGGAAGCGCCTCGTGTTGGTTTAATGAGCATTGGTGAAGAGAAAGAAAAGGGTAATTTAGTTACTATTGCAGCACATCAGTTGTTAGACACCGGAGGTCCATTTAATTTTATAGGAAATGTGGAAGGCCGCGATTTATTAACAGACAAAAGTGATGTGATAGTATGCGAAGGGTTTGTAGGTAATATTATACTAAAAGCATACGAAGCGTTTTATTATGTGGTGAAGAAACGTGGAAGTACTGATGAATACCTTGATCGTTTCAATTACGAAAATTATGGAGGAACGCCAATTCTAGGTGTAAATGCTCCAGTAATTATCGGTCATGGCATTTCAAACGCTAAGGCATTTAAAAACATGATTTTTACAGCCAAAGAAGTATCAGATTCAGGTTTATGCAGCATAATAAGAGAAGAATTTAAAAATCTGGTATTACCTGTAAACTAGAATGAGTAAAATTACAGCAGCAATTACTTGTGTTCAAGGTTACGTTCCTGAATACAAGCTTACCAATGCAGAGTTGGAGAAATTAGTAGATACCTCAGACGAGTGGATAACCTCTCGTACGGGCATCAATGAAAGAAGGTTACTTAATACTCCAGGCTTAGCAACTTCCGATATGGGAGTTGAGGCCGTAAATGGTTTACTTAAAAAGCGTGGAATAACAGCAAACGATATTGAGCTAATCATTTTTGCTACTGTTACACCAGACATGGTATTTCCGTCAACCGCTTGTATTTTAGCCGATAAAATTGGTGCTAAAAATGCATGGGGCTTTGATTTGGCAGCAGCCTGTTCAGGTTTTTTGTTTGCATTACAAACTGCAGCTTCATTCATAGAATCTGGTAAGCATAAAAATGTGTTGGTAGTTGGAGGTGATAAAATGTCCTCAATTATTGATTACACCGACAGAAACACCTGCATAATTTTTGGTGATGGTTTAGGATGTGTTTTACTAGAGCCAAACGATGAGGGCAATGGAATAATAGATAGTGTGTTGAAAATTGATGGCCAAGGTCGTCATTATTTGCACCAAAAAGCAGGCGGGTCATTAAGACCACCAACGCATGAGACAATAGATGCACGTGAACATTTTGTGTATCAAGATGGAAAGGCAGTATTTAAATTCGCAGTTACTGGCATGGCCGATGTTTCTGCTCAAATAATGGAACGAAACAACTTAACTGCCGAAGATGTTACTTACCTTGTTCCCCACCAAGCCAATTTAAGAATTATTGATGCCACTGCTGAACGCATGGGATTAGATAAAAACAAAGTGATGATTAACATTGATCACTTTGGCAATACAACTAATGGCACTTTACCTTTGCTCCTATGGGAGTGGGAAAATAAATTAAAAAAAGGTGATAACCTTGTATTATCCGCTTTTGGTGGCGGTTTCACTTGGGGCTCTATTTACTTAAAGTGGGCATATAATAGCAGTAATGGTTAATTTTGCACTTTATAGTAAACAATTCTAAAAAAAAATTACTTTTGACAGTATTCAAATAACTCCAACATGGAATTAAAAGAAATTAAAGAACTGATAAAATTGGTTTCGGAAACGGGAGTTTCTGAGGTTGAAATTGAACGTGGTGATTTTAAAATTGCCATTAAAAAAATAGAAGAAAAAGTGTTTGTACAAAGCACCGCGCCAGTAATGCAACCGCAAATGATGATGGCGGCCCCCGCAGCAACATCTGCTCCTGTAACGCCAATTGCTGAGCATGTAAGCAATTTAATTACCATTAAATCGCCAATGATTGGAACATTTTACAAGTCTTCAACCCCTGATAAACCAGCTTTTATTGGTATTGGTGATGAAATAAAACCGGGAAAAGTTCTTTGTATTATTGAAGCAATGAAATTGTTTAACGAAATAGAATCAGAAATATCAGGACGTATAGTTAAGGTGCTTGTTGAAAATGCTTCACCTGTTGAGTACGATCAGCCATTATTTTTGGTTGAACCAATGTAAAATTATTAAAGTATAAGAATACCAAAGTCGATAAGTTCTTTTTGTAGCTTGTCGACTTTGTTTTTACAAATCATATCAACATTTAATACAACGCATGTTTAAAAAGATATTAATTGCCAACCGTGGCGAAATAGCATTGAGAATTATTCGAACTGCTCGCGAAATGGGGATTAAAACAGTTGCTGTATACTCTACAGCAGATAAAGATAGTTTACATGTAAGATTTGCCGATGAAGCTGTTTGTATTGGTCCTCCACCATCTCCACAATCATACCTAAATATACCCAATATTATTGCTGCGGCAGAAATAACCAACGCAGATGCCATTCATCCAGGATATGGATTTTTATCTGAGAATGCCAAGTTTTCAGGGATATGCCGCGATCATGGAATTAAATTTATTGGTGCTTCACCCGAAATGATTAATGCCATGGGGGATAAGGCAAGTGCTAAAGATACCATGAAAAAAGCAGGTGTTCCTGTAATTCCAGGTAGTGATGGTTTACTTGCAAGCTCAGACGAAGGTCGTGAGTTAGCAAAAGGCATTGGTTATCCGGTAATCATAAAAGCTACTGCCGGTGGTGGTGGTAGGGGGATGCGCATAATCTGGAATGATGAAGAGTTTGAACGCAATTGGGATAGCGCGCGTCAAGAATCAGCTGCTGCATTTGGTAACGATGGAATTTACATGGAAAAATATGTAGAAGATCCTCGTCACATTGAAATTCAGTTAGCAGGTGATCAATATGGAAACGTTTGTCATTTAAGTGAGCGTGATTGTTCGATTCAACGCAGGCATCAGAAACTAATTGAAGAAGCCCCATCTCCTTTCATTACTCCTGAGTTGCGTGAAATTATGGGTGATGCAGCAATAAAAGGGGCAAAGTCTATAAACTATGAAGGTTTAGGAACCATTGAGTTTTTGGTTGACAAACACCGTAATTTCTATTTCATGGAAATGAACACCCGTATTCAAGTGGAGCATCCAGTTACCGAAGAAGTAATCAACTACGATTTAGTAAAGGAACAAATATTGATAGCTGCTGGAGTTCCTATTAGTGGTAGAAATTACCTTCCAACAAAACATGCCATAGAATGCCGCATCAATGCCGAAGACCCTCAGAATAACTTTCGACCAACTCCAGGTAAAATAGAATACCTACATAAACCTGGCGGACACGGAACGCGTGTGGATACACACATTTATGCCGGCTATACCATACCTTCTAATTACGATAGCATGATTGCTAAACTAATTGTTAGTGCTCAAACCCGTGAAGAGGCCATTATTAAAATGGAAAGGGCATTGGGGGAATTTATTATTGAAGGTCCGGGCATAAAAACCACCATTCCACTTCATATTAAATTGATGCAAAACGAAGATTTTAAAAAAGGAAATTTCACAACATCCTTCATGAATACCTTCGATATGAACGCTTAATAAATTAAATTTATATCAAAGCCTGACTCGTCCTAAAAGGGAGTCAGGCTTTTTTATGACTTTTTTTGTTTAAAAACTTGTTGATATAAATAAGTTGTCTATCTTCGCATTCCCTTTTAAGAGCCACTCTGTGGTTTGGATGTTAAAGTCTGATGGTTTAAATTATTTTGTAACCCGCTCAGCAAGCAATATTTTAATAAATTTAAAATATTTTTTGTCAGGCACTTGCATAGCATAATAATTACATCTACTTTTGCCTCCCCTTAAAAATTAAGATAAACTGTTTTTTTAAAGCAAAATATGCCAACTATACAACAGCTTGTAAGAAAAGGTCGTACCGAAATTACTACTAAAAGTAAGTCACCAGCCTTAGATTCATGCCCTCAACGCAGAGGCGTTTGTACCCGTGTGTACACAACAACTCCTAAGAAGCCTAACTCAGCAATGCGTAAAGTGGCTCGTGTTCGTTTAACAAACGGAAACGAGGTTAATGCGTACATTCCAGGTGAAGGTCACAATTTACAAGAGCACTCTATCGTGTTAGTTCGCGGTGGTCGTGTTAAAGATTTACCGGGTGTTCGTTACCACATTGTACGTGGTGCATTAGACACCGCAGGTGTTGCCGGACGTAACCAACGCAGATCTAAGTATGGTACTAAAAAACCAAAACCTGGTCAAGTAGCGGTTGATCCAAAAGCTAAAAAGAAATAATTAAGATTTAGGGATAGTATACAATGAGAAAATCAAAACCTAAAAAACGCATTTTATTACCAGATCCGAAATTCAACGATATTTTGGTAACGAGGTTTGTAAATAACCTAATGTGGGATGGTAAAAAAAGTACAGCGTATGATGTATTTTACACTGCACTTGATAAAGTAGAGGCTAAAATTCAGGAACGTGGTATTGACGTTTGGAAAAAAGCACTTAATAACATCATGCCGGCAGTAGAGGTTAAAGCAAGACGTGTTGGAGGTGCTACTTTCCAAATTCCAATGGAAGTACCTGCGGATAGAAAAGTTGCAGTAGGAATGAAATGGATGATTGACTACTCTCGCAGACGCAACGAAAAATCAATGTCAGATAAATTGGCTGGTGAGATTATCGCTGCTTCAAAAGGCGAAGGTGCTGCAGTTAAAAAACGTGAAGATACACACAGAATGGCTGAAGCTAACAAAGCATTCTCTCACTTTAAAGTTAGCTAATTAATAAAAGTTTAGAGTACATATAAAATGTCAAGAGACTTATCATTAACAAGAAACATCGGAATTGCGGCTCACATTGATGCGGGTAAAACCACAACAACTGAGCGTATCTTATATTATTCTGGTGTTAACCATAAAATTGGTGAAGTGCATGATGGCGCTTCAACAATGGACTGGATGGTACAAGAAGCAGAACGCGGTATAACAATTACCTCGGCTGCAACCACTGTGCCATGGAAATATCGTGGTCAAAATTACCATATCAATATTATTGATACTCCTGGTCACGTAGATTTTACCGTAGAGGTAAATCGTTCATTACGTGTTCTAGATGGTTTAGTGTTTTTGTTCTCTGCAGTTGATGGTGTTGAACCTCAATCAGAAACCAATTGGCGCTTAGCTAACAACTACAACGTTGCCCGTTTAGGCTTCGTAAACAAAATGGATCGCTCTGGTGCAGATTTCTTAAATGTTGTAAAACAAGTAAGAGAAATGTTAGGTAGCCACGCTGTTCCTTTACAATTACCTATTGGTGCTGAAGACGGATTTAAAGGCGTTGTTGATTTAATCAATTTCCGCGGAATGGTTTGGAATGAGCACGATAAAGGTATGACTTTCCAAGAGATTGAGATTCCTGCTGATATGATGGAGGAATCTTTAGAGTGGAGAGAGAAATTGTTGGAAGCGGTTTCGGAATATGATGACTCTTTAATGGAGAAATTCTTTGAAGATCCTAAATCAATTACTGAGCGTGAAATATTAGATGCATTGCGCAAAGCTGTTGTTGATATGAAAATCGTTCCTATGTTGTGCGGTTCATCATTCAAGAACAAAGGTGTACAAACCATGCTAGATTTAGTTATGGAATTGTTACCTAGCCCGATGGATAAAGAAAGCATTTTTGGTACTAATCCTGATACTGGCGTTGAAGTTAGCCGTAAACCATCATATGATGAGCCATTTGCTGCTTTAGCATTTAAGATTGCAACTGATCCTTTTGTTGGTCGTTTAGCTTTCATGCGTGCATATTCAGGTAAATTGGATGCTGGATCATATGTATTAAATACGCGTAGCGGAAATAAAGAACGCATCTCTCGCATTTTTCAAATGCATGCGAACAAACAAAATCCAATTGATAGTTTAGGTGCTGGTGATATTGGTGCAGCTGTTGGTTTTAAAGATATCAAAACTGGTGATACACTTTGTGATGAGAAACATCCAATTGTATTGGAGGCAATGAATTTCCCTGAGCCAGTTATTGGTTTAGCTATTGAGCCTAAGACACAGGCTGACGTTGATAAATTAGGAATGAGTTTAGCTAAGTTAGCTGAAGAAGATCCTACTTTCCGTGTTCACACAGATGAAGATACAGGTCAAACTGTTATTTCTGGGATGGGTGAATTACATTTGGAAATTATTGTTGATCGTTTGAAACGTGAGTTTAAGGTTGAATGTAACCAAGGTGCACCTCAGGTTTCTTATAAAGAAAATATTCAAAAACCGACTATTCACCGTGAAGTTTATAAGAAACAATCGGGTGGTAGGGGTAAGTTTGCTGATATTCAGTTCGAAATAATACCTGGTTCTGCTGATAAGCCTGGTTTGGAATTTGTAAATGAAATTGTTGGTGGTTCAATTCCTAAGGAATTTATCCCTTCAGTTGAAAAGGGTTTCAAAGCTGCTATGCATAACGGTGTTCTTGCTGGATACGCAATTGAGAGTTTAAAGGTTCGCTTGTTCGATGGTTCATTCCATGCGGTAGATTCGGATGCACTATCTTTCGAATTGGCAGCTAAAATGGGCTTTAAAGAAGCAGCTCGCAAAGCAAGTCCGGTATTGTTAGAGCCTATCATGAAAATAGAGGTTCTTACACCGGAAGAGAATATGGGTGACGTTATAGGTGACTTAAACAAACGTAGAGGCCAATTAGAAGGAATGGATACTCGCGCTGGTTCACAAGTTATTAAAGCAAAAGTGCCATTGGCAGAAATGTTTGGATACGTAACCCAATTACGCACGTTGTCTTCAGGTCGTGCAACTTCCACAATGGAGTTCGATCATTACGCTGAAGCACCTCGTAATGTACAAGAAGAAGTTTTAGCAAAAGTAAACGGTAAAGCAAAAGCCTAATATCATGGTTAACCAAAGAATAAGAATCAAGCTTAAGTCATTTGACTACAATCTGGTTGACAAGTCGGCAGAGAAGATTGTAAAGACGGTAAAATCTACCGGAGCTGTAGTTAGTGGACCAATTCCACTTCCTACTAAAAAGAAAATTTACACAGTTCTTCGCTCTCCGCATGTTAACAAGAAAGCCAGAGAACAATTCCAGTTATGCTCTTATAAAAGAATTCTGGACATTTACAGTTCAACCGCAAAAACTGTTGATGCACTAATGAAATTAGAATTACCAAGCGGTGTTGATGTTGAAATTAAAGTTTGATCATAGAAAATTATGTCAGGACTGATAGGAAAAAAAGTTGGGATGACCAGCATTTACGATAAAAACGGTAAGAATGTAGCTTGCACGGTTATCGAAGCGGGCCCTTGTGTGGTAACGCAAGTTAAAACCACCGAAAAGGATGGCTACACTGCTGTTCAGCTAGCGTATGGAGATCGTAAGGAAAAAAACACTCCCGCTGCGCAAATAGGTATATTTAAAAAGGCTAATACCACACCTAAACGTAAGTTGGTAGAATTTACAGGCTTTTTACAAACACTAGAACTAGGACAAACAATTTCTGTTGACCTATTTGCTGAGGGAGAATTTGTTGACGTTGTCGGCACTTCCAAGGGAAAAGGTTTCCAAGGTGTTGTTAAACGTCATGGCTTTAGCGGTGTTGGTATGCAAACGCATGGTCAGCATAACCGTCTAAGAGCTCCAGGTTCATTAGGTGCTTCATCAGATCCATCTCGTGTATTTAAAGGTATGCGTATGGCAGGAAGAACTGGTGGAGACCGTGTGAAAAAGACAAACCTAGAAATTTTAAAAGTTGTGAAGGATCAAAATTTGCTAGTTATTAAGGGTAGCATACCTGGTTCTAAGGGCTCAATCGTTTTTATCGAGAAATAACATGGAATTAGCAGTATTGAATATAAACGGTACAGAAACCGGTAAGAAAGTAACTCTTTCTGCAGATACTTTCGGTATAGAACCAAATAACCATGCTATTTATTTAGATGTGAAGCAATACTTGGCAAATCAACGTCAGGGTACGCACAAAGCTAAAGAAAAAAGTGAAGTAAGCGGTTCAACCAAAAAGTTACACCGCCAAAAAGGTACAGGTGGTTCTCGTAAAGGTAGTATCAAGAGTGGTACTTTCGTTGGTGGTGCTCGTATACACGGTCCTCGCCCTCGCGATTACAGTTTCAAGCTAAATAAAAAATTGAAGCAACTTGCCCGTAAATCGGCCTTTGCTTACAAAGTAAAAGAGAACAATATTACTGTATTAGAAAGTTTCAGTTTTGATGCTCCTAAGACAAAACAATACATAACTCTTTTAAATAACTTGAAGTTGGCAAATGAAAAAGTGTTGATGATTATACCTGAGTATAATGAAAGCATTTATCGTTCAAGCCGCAACTTGCCTAAGGCAAAGGTTGTAGCTGCAAAGGACGTCAATACTTACGAAATCTTGCATGCTAACAAAGTTATTTTGCTTGAGAACTCGGTACCTATTATTGTGGAAACATTAAATTAATTAAGATGAGCGTTTTAAAAAAGCCTTTAATCACTGAAAAATCTACACATTTAAGCGAAAAGCTTAATCAGTATAGTTTTTTAGTAGAAAAGACAGCTAATAAACCTGAGATTAAGGTAGCTATTGAAAAAATGTATGATGTTACTGTTACAGGTGTAAGCACTGCAATTTATGCAGGTAAAGCTAAATCTCGTTTCACTAAGAGAGGACAATTCAGTGGTAGAAGACCATCAGTAAAAAAAGCTATTATCACTGTTAAAGAAGGTCAAACTATTGACTTCTTCGCAAACATATAATTGAAGAATATTTAAGTAATTATGGGAATTAGAAAATTTAGACCAATGACTCCTGGTACTCGCTTTAAATCAGTGAATACATTTGAGGAGATCACGACATCAACACCCGAAAAATCGTTGATTGCAAAACAAAGCAAAAGTGGTGGTCGTAATGGTTCTGGTAAAATGACTATGCGCTACATAGGTGGCGGTCATAAGCAAAAATACCGTATCATCGACTTTAAACGCAATAAGCATACAGTTCCTGCTGTTGTTGCAACCATTGAATATGATCCAAATCGTAGCGGTCGTATTGCTCTATTGCATTACGCTGACGGAGAGAAAAGATATATTCTTGCACCTCATGGCTTGAAAGTTGGCCAAACTGTTTTAAGTGGAACTGGTGCTGCTCCTGAAATAGGAAATGCATTACCGCTAAGTGAAATCCCTTTGGGCACAGTAATTTATAATGTTGAATTACAACCTGGTCAAGGTGGAAAGTTAGTTCGCTCCGCTGGTTCTTTTGCTCAATTGTTAAATCGCGATGGTAAATATGCTATTGTTAAATTGGCATCAGGAGAGACCCGTATGATTGTAGCTGCATGTTTAGCAACAATTGGTTCGGTATCTAATCCTGACCACAGTTTAGAGCGAAAAGGTAAGGCTGGTGCAAACCGCTGGAGAGGTGTCCGTCCTCGTACGAGACCGGTAGCTATGAATCCTGTCGATCACCCTATGGGTGGTGGTGAAGGTAGAGCTTCAGGTGGACACCCACGCTCACGCAAAGGCTTAATAGCGAAAGGTTATAAGACCCGTACGCCTAAAAAGCATTCAAATAAATTTATTATCGAAAGACGTAAGAAGTAACAGAATATGGCTCGTTCGCTAAAAAAAGGACCATTCGTTGATATTAAGCTTGACAAAAAAGTACAAGCGATGAACGAATCAAAAAAGAAATCGGTGATTAAAACTTGGTCACGTAGAACTATGATTACACCTGATTTCGTAGGTCATACATTCGGAGTGCACAACGGAAACAAGTTCATTCCGGTTTATGTAACTGAAAACATGGTAGGCCACAAACTTGGTGAATTTGCACCTACCAGAACATTCAAGAGTCACCCGACTAAAAAAGACTAACGAATAATGGAAGCAATAGCGAAATTAAATAACTGTCCTACTTCGCCTCGTAAGATGAGGCTACTTGCCGACTTAGTTCGTGGTAAGCGTGTAGGAGAAGCGATGAATATCCTTCGTTTCAATAACAAAAAAGAAAGCTCACATCGTTTAGATAAATTGTTACGTTCGGCAATCGCCAATTGGGAACAAAAAAACGAAGGCGCTGATGTTGAAGGCGCTCAGTTATATGTGAAAACTATTTTTGTAGATGGTGGTGCAATGATGAAGCGTGTTAGACCCGCTCCACAAGGTAGAGCATATCGTATTAGAAAACGTTCTAATCACGTTACGCTTGTAGTTGATAGCAAAATTGCTGCAACTGTTGAAACAGTAAATAATAATAACGCATAAATTTAAATCAGAATGGGACAAAAAGTTAACCCGATAGGTTTAAGATTAGGTATCATCAGAGGTTGGGAATCTAACTGGTACGGTGGCAATAATTTTGCTGATAAACTTATTGAAGATGAGAAAATCAGAAAATACCTAAAAGCCCGTATCGCAAAAGGTGGTATTGCTCGTATTGTAATCGAAAGAACAATTAAACGCATCATTATCACTATTCATACATCTCGTCCTGGTATCGTAATTGGTAAAGCAGGATCTGAAGTAGATAAGATAAAGGAAGAGATTAAGAAGCTTACCAAAAAAGATGTTCAAATCAATATTTTTGAAATTAAACGTCCTGAACTTGATGCTACTTTAGTTGGTGAAAATATCGCTAGTCAACTAGAAGCTCGTGTTTCTTACAAGCGTGCTCTTAAAACTTCAATAGCCTCCACCATGAGAATGGGTGCTGAAGGTATAAAAATTATGGTATCTGGTCGTTTAGGTGGTGCTGAGATGGCACGTTCTGAATCTTACAAAGAAGGAAGAACACCTCTACATACCTTACGTGCTGATATTGATTATGCTATTGTTGAAGCTTCTACCGTTTATGGTAAAATAGGTATCAAGGTTTGGATCTGTAAAGGTGAGGTATACGGTAAACGTGATTTGTCTCCAAATGCAGGTGTTGCTAGTACTGAAGGTCCACGTGGTGGAAACCGTGGTGGTAATGACAGAAGAAGTGCAGGCGACAGACCAAGAGGTGATAGAAGGAATGACAAGCCTCGTGGTGATAGAAAGCCAGCTGGTGATAGAAGAGGTGCTGGCGATAGAAAACCAAAGAATTAATTAAGGGTAGTACGAATAAATAAGTATCGAAATGTTACAACCTAAAAGAACAAAGTATAGAAAGCAACAAAAAGGCCGTGTAAAGGGTAATGCTACACGTGGAGCGGTTTTAGCTTTCGGATCATTCGGTTTAAAATCGATTGAAACAAAGTATATTACAGCAAAGCAACTGGAAGCAGCACGTATTGCACTTACACGTCACATGAAACGTGAAGGTCAGGTGTGGATTCGTATTTTCCCTGATAAACCAATTACTAAAAAACCTGCAGAGGTTCGTATGGGTAAGGGTAAGGGTGCTCCTGAATACTGGGTAGCTCCAATTAAACCGGGTGTCATCATGTTTGAAATAGATGGTGTGCCAATGGACGTTGCAAAAGAAGCTATGCGTTTAGCTGCTCAAAAATTACCAGTAACTACCAAATTTATTGTTAAACCTGATTACGTGGCATAAGATGAAAAATACAGAAATCAGAGAATTGTCCAATACGGAATTGGGTGTTCGTATTAAAGCAGAAAGATTGCAAATGACCAAAACAATGTTCAATCATGCAGTTACTCCGTTAGAAAATACTAACACTATAAAGGACAGCAAAAAATTAATTGCTCGTTTGTTAACAGAGCAAAAAAGCAGGCAACTAGCAGGCCAAAATGCTCAATAATAATTAAGATGGAAACAACAGCACCAGAAGTAAGAAATTCACGCAAGGTTATCATCGGTAAAGTGGTTAGCAATAAAATGCAAAAAACCATAGTTGTAGCCGTTGAGCGTAAAGTGATGCACCCAAAGTACGGGAAGTTCATCAAAATGACCTCAACATTTAAAGCCCATGACGAGAAAAACGAATGTGGTATTAACGATATCGTTAAGCTAATGGAGACTCGTCCGCTGAGCAAAGATAAACGTTGGAGATTAGTAGAAATTATCGAAAAAGCTAAGTAATCATGATACAACAAGAATCAAGACTTAAAGTTGCTGACAATAGTGGTGCCAAAGAAGTACTTTGCATAAGAGTATTGGGTGGTACAGCTAGACGTTATGCATCTGTAGGCGATAAAATCGTAGTGTCGGTAAAAAGTGCAATACCTTCTGGTACTGTAAAAAAGGGTTCCGTTTCAAAAGCGGTTGTCGTTCGCACTAAAAAAGAAGTAAGAAGAGCAGACGGTTCATATATCAGATTTGATGATAACTCGTGTGTGTTATTAAACGCGCAAGATGAACCAAGAGCTACACGTATTTTCGGCCCTGTTGCTCGTGAACTACGTGAAAAGCAATTTATGAAAATCGTTTCATTAGCACCGGAGGTATTGTAATTATGCAAAGAAAATACAACAAACAAACTAAACTCCACATAAAAAAAGGAGATATGGTATTGGTTATTACCGGTGATGATAAAGGTAAGAAAGGTCGCGTTATTGAAGTATTCAATACTGAAAAACGCGCTTTGGTTGAGGGCATCAATATTGTTAGTCGTCACACTAAACCAAACGCACAAAATCAACAAGGTGGAATTATTAAGAAGGAAGCCCGTATTAATATTTCAAACTTAAAAGTAGTTGATAAATCGGGTAATGCTACCCGTATAGGCCGCAAGGTTACCCCAGAGGGTAAAATTGTTCGCGTATCAAAAAAATCAGGTGAGGTAATAGAATAATATTAGATATGTATACTCCAAGATTAAAAGAAACATACAGCAAAACAGTAGCACCTGCTCTACAAGAAAAGTTTGCTTACAAAAATGTAATGCAAGTGCCTCGTTTAACCAAAATTTGTTTAAACCAGGGTTTGGGAGCGGCAGTTGCTGATAAAAAGATTGTTGATCAAGCTGTGGAAGAAATGTCTATCATTGCTGGTCAAAAAGCTGTGCCAACTAAATCAAAGAAAGCTATCTCTAATTTTAAATTAAGAGAGAACATGCCCATTGGTGCTCGCGTAACTTTACGTGGAGTAAAGATGTATGAGTTTTTAGATCGTTTAATTTCTGTATCGTTACCACGTGTTCGTGATTTCGCAGGTTTAAATGTTAAAGGTTTTGATGGCCGTGGTAACTATACCATGGGTGTTACCGAGCAAATAATTTTTCCTGAGATTGTAATCGACAAAGTAAGTAGAATTAATGGTATGGACATAACTTTTGTTACTACCGCTGCCACTGATGAAGAGTGCCATGCTTTGTTAAAAGAATTTGGCTTACCATTTAAAAAATAAGAACAATGGCTAAAGAATCAATAAAAGCTCGTCAGGTAAAACGCGAGAAATTAGTAGCACGTTATGCTGTTAAAAGAGCGGCTTTAAAAGCAGCAGGTGATTTTGATGCAATACAAAAATTGCCTCGTAACTCTTCACCTGTTCGTTTGAAAAATCGTTGTAAATTAACAGGTCGTCCTAAAGGTTATATGCGCGATTTCGGTATTTGCCGTAATCAATTCCGTGAAATGGCATTGATGGGGAAAATCCCGGGTGTAACGAAAGCCAGCTGGTAATTTCGTAAGATTTTTAAAATTAAGGCGCGAAAGTTTAGGAGTTTTAAAATATTCCTCTATTTTCGCGCCTCATTTAACTATAAAATAACATAAACTAAGCCGATAAGAGTAAAAGCCTTGGCTAACTATCGGCTAGAAAAACAAAAATTATGACAGATCCAATTGCAGATTACTTGACTAGGTTACGCAATGCGATCAAGGCAAACCATCGCATTGTTGAGATTCCTTCTTCTCGTTTGAAGAAAGAAATGACAAAAGTACTCTTCGACAAAGGTTACATCCTTAATTACAAGTTCGAAGATTCAACTACTCACCAAGGTACAATCAAAATTGCTTTGAAGTATCACCCGGTTACCAAATCCCCAGCTATCAGAAAACTTGAGCGTATCAGTACTCCAGGTTTACGTCAATATGCTGGCACAACAAATATACCCCGTGTAATTAACGGATTAGGTATTGCAATTTTAACTACCTCGAAAGGTGTAATGACCGATAAAGAGGCTCGCGCTAACAATGTTGGTGGTGAGGTATTATGTTACGTTTATTAATCATAAGGAGGTAGTAAAATGTCACGTATTGGAAAAGCACCGATTACATTACCTGCGGGAGTTGATATTAATATATCAAATGGTAACTTAGTTACTGTTAAAGGTCCTAAAGGAACATTGACTCAGCAAGTAGACCCTGAGTTGAGTATAACAATTGAAAATGGCGTATTAGTAGTAACACGTCCTACTGAACAAAAAAGACATCGTGCAATGCATGGTTTATACCGCGCATTAATTAATAACATGGTTTTTGGTGTTACAGAAGGATATACTGTTAAACAAGAATTAGTAGGTGTAGGTTACAAAGCTACTAATGATGGAAATATTCTTGATCTTACCTTAGGTTTCTCACATCATATTTACTTTCAGGTTCCTATGGAATTAAAAGTTAAGACTGAAACAGAGAAAGGTAAAAATCCGATTATTACCCTTGAAGGCTCTGATAAACAACTTATCGGGCAGGTTGCTGCTAAATTACGCAGCCTACGCAAACCTGAGCCATACAAAGGTAAAGGTATTAAATTTGTTGGTGAACAACTAAGAAGAAAAGCTGGTAAAACGGCATCTAAATAATAAGATAAAGCTATGTCAGTACTTAGAAAAAAAGTTGAAAGAAGACTTAAAATTAAAAAAGGAATACGCAGCCGTGTTTTTGGTACTCCTGAAAAACCACGCTTATCGGTATTTAGAAGTAATAAAGATATTTACGTGCAAATTATCGATGATGTGCATGGTAAAACTTTAGCCTCAGCTTCATCAAAATCAGTTAAAGACAAAATGACCAAAATTGAGCAATCGGCACTAGTTGGTAAAGCTATAGCAGAAAAAGCTGCTTCAGCTGGAGTAACAACTGTAGTTTTTGATCGTAATGGTTACTTGTACCATGGCAGAGTTAAAAGCTTAGCCGAAAGTGCAAGAGAAGGTGGTATAAAATTCTAATTATAACCTATCAAAAGTTATGTCAACAGCAAACGTAAAAAGAGTAAAATCTAGTGATATAGAATTAAAAGAAAAGGTTGTGTCTATCAATCGTGTTGCGAAAGTAACAAAAGGTGGACGTACTTTTAGCTTTTCAGCCCTAATTGTAGTGGGCGATGGTAATGGTGTAGTTGGTTACGGTTTAGGTAAAGCTAACGAGGTGACCGATGCTATTTCCAAAGGTATTGATGATGCTAAGAAAAATTTGGTGAAGGTGCCTGTTTTAAAAGGTACTGTGCCTCATGATCAACTTGGTAAATATGGTGGTGGACGTGTATATCTACAACCTGCTTCACATGGTACTGGTGTAATTGCCGGTGGTGCTATGCGTGCTGTGTTGGAAAGTGCAGGAATTACCGATGTATTAGCTAAATCAAAAGGGTCGTCTAATCCACACAACGTGGTTAAAGCAACGATTGATGCATTATTGAAAATGCGTGATGCATTTACCATTGCTCAAACAAGAGGTATTAGTTTAAAGAAAGTTTTTAATGGTTAATACAATGTCTAAAGTAAAAATTACACTAGTAAAAAGTACCATCGACAGAGTTGAGGGGCAAAAAAGAACTGTAAGAGCATTGGGTATTACCAAATTAAATCAAACAGTTGAAAAAGAGGCAACACCGCAAATCATGGGAATGATAAAAAAAGTTGCTCACTTGCTTAAAATTGAAAACATTTAATTAGCCAGTCTACAACAATGAAATTACATACATTAAGGCCTGCAAAAGGCGCAACACATAAACAAGGCAAGCGTATTGGTCGCGGTGAGGGTTCTGGAAAAGGCGGAACATCTACACGTGGACACAAAGGTGCTGGTTCTCGTTCGGGTACCTCTACAAAGCGTGGTTTCGAGGGTGGTCAAATGCCTCTTTACAGACGTGTACCGAAGTTTGGTTTTAAAAATTTAAACCGTATAGAGTTTGTTCCTGTAAACTTAGATCGTTTACAAAAACTTGCTGAAGAAAAAGGTCTAACCACTATTGATTTCCAAACTTTTTTAGATAACGGTTTTGTTTCTAAAAAAGGTGTTATTAAGGTGTTGGGTCGTGGCGAGTTAACATCAGCTATTCAGGTTAAAGCACATGCATTCTCAGAATCGGCTATTAAAGCGATAGAGGCTGCAGGTGGTAAAGCAGAAACAATCTAACCAATGAAGAAACTGATCGAAACCATCAAAAATATTTATCGCATTGAAGATTTACGCTTCAAACTTGCGTTTACCTTTTGGATGTTAGTTATTTATCGTGTAGGTACATATGTAACCTTACCCGGTGTTGATCCTAATATGTTAGAAGGCTCGAAAAACCAAGCCGCAGATGGTATTTTTGGTTTGATCAATATGTTTGCTGGCGGTGCTTTCGCAAGGGGATCAATCTTTGCGCTAGGTATCATGCCGTACATTTCTGCATCAATCGTAGTACAGTTGTTAACAATGGCTGTTCCTACTTTCCAGAAAATGCAAAAAGAAGGTGAAGATGGACGAAGGAAGATCAACCAAATTACCCGCTATTTAACTATAGCTATTACTGCAGTTCAATCAATAGGTTTTCTTGTAAATTTAAAATCTGAAAATCCAGGCGCTATTATTTCCACAATGGAAGGTAGTGGTGTATCTGATTTCATGTTTATGCTTACTTCAGTTGTTGTGTTAACCGCTAGTACAATGTTTGTACTTTGGTTGGGAGAACGAATTACTGACAAAGGAATCGGTAATGGTGTTTCTTTAATCATCATGATTGGAATCATTGCTCGACTACCATTCGCTATTAAGGATGAATTTGTATTCAAATTCACTGAATCAGGTGGGGGACTAGTTATATTTTTAGTAGAATTAGCCGCATTGTTTGCCATTATTATGGGTGTAATCATGTTGGTTCAAGGAACGCGAAAGATTCCTGTTCAATATGCTAAACGTATTGTTGGAAGCCGTCAAACAGGTGGTGTACGTCAATATTTGCCATTAAAAGTAAATACTGCAGGTGTTATGCCAATTATTTTTGCCCAAGCTTTAATGTTTATACCTTCTACTGTAGCTCAATTTTTCCCTGATTACGAAAGTATGCGTGGAATAATGGCTTTGGTGGATCCAACATCATTCGCTTACAACTTAACTTTTGCGGTACTTATAATTTTGTTTACTTATTTTTATACTGCAATATCGGTAAATTCTACTCAAATTTCTGATGAGTTAAAGCGAAATGGTGGTTTTGTTCCAGGTGTAAAACCAGGTCAAGCAACTGCTAGTTTCATTGATAATATCATGTCTCGTATCACTTTGCCCGGTTCTATTTTCTTGGCCGCGGTAGCTATAATGCCTTCATTAGCAGGTGTTTTAAATATCAATAGTCAATTTGCGCAGTTTTATGGTGGTACTTCATTATTGATTTTAGTTGGTGTTGTTTTAGATACCTTACAGCAGATTGAAAGTCATTTATTGATGAGACATTATGACGGCTTGATGAAGACAGGGAAGATGAAAGGACGTAGTGCAGTAGGTGCAGCTTAAAAATAAAAATTGGCAATTTAAAAACTAACTGCTATTTTTGCAGCCCTTATAAAAGCAAGTATGTCAAAACAGTCACTGATAAAACAGGACGGAGTAATAACGGAAGCATTGAGTAACGCAATGTTTAGAGTGCGCCTTGAAAATGGTCATGAGATCATTGCCCACATCTCGGGAAAAATGAGGATGCACTACATAAAAATATTACCAGGAGATAAAATTTCGGTGGAAATGTCACCGTATGATTTATCAAAAGGTAGAATTATTTACAGATATAAGTAAACGAAAGATGAAAGTTAGAACATCTGTTAAAAAACGCAGTGAAGACTGTGTTTTAGTTAAGCGTAAGGGAAGAATCTACGTGATTAACAAAAAGAATCCAAAGTTTAAACAACGTCAAGGATAAATAAGAACTATGGCTCGTATATCAGGTATAGATTTGCCTAAAAACAAAAGGGGTGAGATTGGACTTACCTACATTTATGGCATCGGAAGATCAACCGCTCAGCACATTTTGTCTGAGTGCGGAATTGATTTAAGTAAAAAGGTTAGCGAATGGAATGACGATGAGTTAACCAAAATTCGTAAATTCATAACCGAAGGTTTAACTGTTGAGGGTGAACTGCGCTCAGAGAAACAATTGAACATCAAGCGTTTGATGGACATTGGTTGCTATCGTGGTTTGCGTCATCGTAAGGGTTTACCTTTGCGTGGTCAACGTACCCGTACTAACGCTCGTACCAGAAAAGGTAAGCGCAAAACAGTTGCGGGTAAGAAAAAAGTAACCAAGTAAGAGGTAAATAATAACATTAACAATGGCTACAAATAATAAAAAAGTAAGCAAAAAAAGAGTAGTAGCGATTGACACGAATGGTCAAGCGCACATTAAGGCTACCTTTAACAATATTATTATCTCCATTACCAACTCTACAGGTCAGGTAGTATCTTGGGCTTCTGCTGGTAAAATGGGATTCCGTGGTTCTAAAAAGAACACGCCATATGCAGCACAGATGGCCGCTCAAGATTGCGCTAAGGTTGCTGTTGATGCCGGAATGAAAAAGGTTGAGGTGTTTGTTAAAGGACCAGGATCTGGACGCGAGTCTGCTATTCGTACTTTGCAAGCATCAGGTTTGGATGTATTATCAATACGTGATATTACCCCTATGCCTCATAACGGCTGTCGCCCTCCCAAAAAGAGAAGAGTGTAATTATTGTTACGTTTAAGAAAAAAGAAAAATGGCTAGATATATTGGACCAAAAACCAAGATTGCCCGCAGATTTAAAGAGGCAATTTACGGACCGGATAAAAATTTCGAAAAGAGGGGTACACCTCCGGGTCAGCACGGTCAATCTCGTAAGAGAGCTAAACTAACTGAGTATGCTATTCAGTTGTTTGAAAAACAAAAAGCAAAGTATACTTATGGTGTTTTAGAGCGTCAGTTCTATAAAACATTTGAAACTGCTGCGCGTAAAAAGGGTATAACAGGTGAAAATTTGTTAAAGTATCTTGAGGCTCGTTTAGATAACACAGTATACCGTTTAGGTATTGCAAAAACACGTTCTGCTGCTCGTCAGTTAGTTAGCCATTGTCATATTACGGTGAATGGTAATGTAGTTAATATTCCTTCTTACACACTTCGCCCAGGTGATGTGATTGAGGTTCGTGAGAAATCAAAAACTTTAGAAGTAATAGCTGACTCTTTAGCTCATGGTAATGCTGCTAAATTTAATTGGGTTAACTGGGATGGTAAGGCAATGAAAGGTACTTTTTTAGCTATGCCTGAAAGAGATCAAATTCCTGAAAACATCAAGGAACAGTTAATCGTTGAATTGTACTCAAAATAATAATTAATAATACAAAATGGCCATTCTCGCTTTTCAAAAACCGGATAAAGTTATTATGCATAAAGAGACTGACTTTTTTGGTCAGTTTGAATTCCGTCCGTTAGAAAAAGGATATGGTGTTACCATCGGTAATGCTCTGAGGAGAATTCTACTTTCATCTTTAGAAGGTTTTGCAATAACATCCGTAAAAATTACTGGTGTTGATCATGAGTTCTCTACATTAAAAGGAGTTATTCAAGATGTTGTTGAAATCGTATTAAACTTAAAGCAAGTTCGTTTTAAGCGTATTATAGATGGGGTTGATAACGAAAAAATATTCATTAATATTAAGGGACAAGAAGCTTTTAATGCAGGTGAAATTGGTAAACATACCAATACATTTAAGGTTCTTAACCCTGATTTGGTTATTTGTCACATGGACCCTTCTGTTCACTTAGAACTTGAAATTACTGTTGATAAAGGTAGAGGTTATGTTCCTGCAGAGGAAAATAAGCCGAAAGATGCTCCTATTGGTTTAATTCCAATGGATGCTATTTTTACTCCTATCAAAAATGTAAAGTATAGTGTAGAAGATTTTCGTGTTGAACAAAAGACCGATTATGAAAAGTTACTAATCGAGATAGCGACAGATGGTTCTATTCATCCAGAAGATGCATTGAAAGAAGCTGCTAAAATCCTTATTCAACATTTTATGTTGTTCTCGGATGAGTTGATAACAATGGATACTCAGGTAAAGGAAGTGCCTCAAGAAGTTGATGAGAATGTTTTACATATTCGTAAAATATTAAAAACGCCTTTATCAGACCTAGATTTATCTGTTCGTGCATACAATTGCTTAAAGGCAGCTGATATTAAAACCTTAGGTGATTTAGTTAGTTACGAGATTGGTGATTTGTTGAAGTTCCGTAACTTTGGTAAAAAATCTCTTTCAGAACTAGAGGAGTTAGCTAGAGAAAAAGGTCTAGTATTCGGTATGGATGTAGCTAAATATTTGGGTAACGAAGAATAATAATTAGATGATAGACCATAAACCTTGTTTGGGTTTATGACAAATTATAAAAGAGATGAGACACGGTAAAACATTTAATCACTTAGGAAGAACAGCTTCACATCGTAAGTCAATGCTTTCTAACATGGCAGGCTCGTTAATATTACATAAACGTATTTCAACCACTTTGGCTAAAGCCAAAGAATTGAGAAAATACGTTGAGCCAATCATCAGTAAATCTAAAGAAGATAATACACATTCTCGTAGAACTATCTTTAGTTACTTAAAAAGTAAAGAAGTTGTAAAAGAACTTTTTGCTGCTGTTGCACCAAAGGTAGGCGAGCGTCCAGGTGGATATACAAGGATTTTAAAACTTGCTAACCGTAAAGGTGATAACGCTGAAATGAGTATCATTGAATTGGTTGATTTTAATGAGGCTATGCTTGCTGAACAAGCAAATAAGTCTACTGCTAAGAAAACTACCCGTAGGGGTCGTAAGCCAGCTGCAAAACCAGTTGTAGAATCTACTGAAACTCCTTCAACTGAAGAAAATTAGTATTATACTAACAATATCTAAAACGGCTAAGTAATACTTAGCCGTTTTTTTATTTATATACTTTATGATCATACATGAAAATACCCTTATTTCTGAAGATGTTTTTGAAAAACATTTTATTTGTGATTTAAATTCATGTAAGGGAGCTTGTTGTGTTGAAGGCGATTTTGGTGCGCCCGTTAGTGAGTCTGAAATTAATACCATTAATAATTATTTACCTTTAATTACACCTTTTTTATCTGATGAAGGTATATCTGTTATAAAATCAATAGGTATAAGTGAGCTAGATAAAGATGGTGATTTAGTAACTACTTGCTTACCAACAGGTGAATGTGTTTTTGCGGTAAGAACAGACGGTATTTTGTCATGTGGTATCGAGAAGGCTTGGAAAGCAGGTGAAATTGAGTTTCAAAAGCCTATTTCGTGTCATTTATACCCCATTAGGATTAACAGAGTTGGGGATTATGATGCGTTAAATTATAACAAATGGGATATCTGTAAACCAGCTTGCGCGTTAGGTGAAAAACACCAAATGCCAATCTATAAGTTTTTAAAGGTGCCACTTATTCGGGCTTATGGAGTAAGTTGGTACAACGAGTTAGAAGGTATTGCAGATGCCCTCGATGAAATTTAATTAAAACTCTGCATATCTAATCATACGGCTATTGAACTTACGTATCATTCTATCAAACGGCATATTGGTGTAGTTGATTCTTTTGGTTTTGAAGTAGTTTTGAGGGTCACCATCGGTATACAACCCAAACATTTGGCCCGGTATTGTATATGGTTTTCCCATTTGATTCATCTTGTTATCATATATGAATAATCCATAGCTAATTCGGTCACTATAGTTATAAAGGTCGTTACAAAAACTAGCAACCAAAAAAGTTGTTACTTGAGGAACTTTAATTGTGGTGTCGACTTCAAGGTTATTGTTTAATAGAATAGATGAATAGTTGCCCGATACGATTTGGTTTATATTGCTATCTGCAAAAAAGTATACTGGAGTGAATGAATAATTACGGATAAATTCTGATACTACTTTTAGATTACGCACCCTAAGTTCGTTTATGGTATAGTTACGATCTCCTTCATCTAATAGACGCGCCAAATCTTTTTCTGATAATGTGGGAAGCATAACAAATAAAATTCCTTTTTGATATCTCTGAATTTGTTCTTTTAAGGTGATCTCTTTATTGTCTATGAGTCTTTTCAAATCAACTGCATTTAATTTTAACGTCATTTCAATGGTTGATGTTCGTCCTTGTATATTCGTGTTGTCATTATAATTGGTGGCACTATAAAGGTATCCAAGTTCGAAATTAACCACTGGTGATAATTGTACCGAAAATCCCGCATTTATTCCAAAATCAATTTGGCCGCTTTTGTTTGAATTATTTAGGGCATCCTGTTTTACGTAATTTCCGTCATTAATTGTCTCGCTTCTAAAGCCTAATAAATAACCAGGACGTACACCAAGATATAATCTCAAGGCATCATCACCAAATATTGAAAAGTAGGTGTTTAAGTTTAGGTCTAGGTGTTGAAGTGTATAGCGGCTGTCATTTTGTTTTTCTTTGAATCCTGATAATGAATAAGTGGGTTCAATCGCAAAAGTGATTAGGTTACTTACTTTTTTCGATCCAAAAATACCAATGTTATAAAATCCACCTCCGTTGTATTTTCCGTATTGTGTGCCAATTGTACTCATGT
>JBILPP010000321.1:0-2827 GCA_044373765.1 Bacteroidia bacterium | reverse complement strand
AGGGGCAGGAATGCCTAACGAAATTATAATTGCAGGTGGGCATTTAGATAGTTGGGACAATGGCCAAGGTGCACATGATGACGGAGCAGGTTGTGTGCAAAGTATGGAAGCGTTACGTCTAATTAAAGCCCTTGGTTTAAAACCTAAGCGTACACTTCGTGCGGTGTTGTTCATGAATGAAGAAAACGGAGTTAGGGGTGGGCTAGAATATGCACGAGTGGCCGCTTTAGATGTTAACCAAAAACATATCGCAGCCATTGAGAGTGATGCGGGAGGTTTTACCCCCCGTGCATTTGGGGTTGATGACACCAATGCGGTTAAAATTTTCAAAAAATGGGAACCGCTTTACAAACCATACAGTATTGATGATATTCGCCAAGGTTGGGGAGGCGTTGATATTGGTCCATTAAAAAAGCAAGGAACCATATTAATTGGATATGTGCCAGATTCGCAAAGGTATTTTGATTACCACCACACCGAAGTAGATACTTTTGATAAAGTAAATAAACGCGAACTGGAACTTGGGGCTGCTGCAATAAGCACTTTAATGTGGTTATTAAGCGAGGAAGGCACTTTAAAGTAGAAAACTAAAATGCTCGAACTTAAGTACGTAAACGGTTTTTTTAAAATTTTACGTAAAAAAGTGTAAAAAGTGTTGCACAGTTTTGAGCAAGGATTATATTTGCACCCACAAAAATTGTCCGATGGTGTAATTGGCAACACGTCTGATTTTGGTTCAGAAGAGTCTAGGTTCGAGACCTAGTCGGACAACAAATAGAAAGATAAGTGTCGGGTTTTTTCTAAGAGAAACCCGACATTTTTTTTAAAACTACGGTCCAATTGTAATTAATAACTAAAGTACCATGTCATCACCACGTAATGAGGTAAAACTCTTCTCAGGCCGCAATTCCTTATTTGTAGCCGAAAAAATTGCAAAAGCTTATGGCAAACCTTTAGGTGATCTTACTGTATCGCAGTTCAGCGATGGTGAAATTCAGCCTAGTATCAATGAAAGCGTTCGTGGTTGCGATGTGTTTTTCATTCAATCAACATTTCCAAATGCCGACAATTTATTGGAGTTATTGTTGATGATTGATGCCGCTAAACGCGCCTCTGCCCATTACATAACGGCCGTTATCCCTTACTTCGGGATGGCACGTCAGGATCGTAAAGATAAGCCGCGTGTAAGCATTGGTAGTAAAGTGGCAGCCGATTTATTAAAGGCCGTGGGAGTTAGTCGTGTAATGACCATGGACTTACATGCACCACAAATTCAAGGTTTTTTTGAAATACCAGTTGATCATTTAGATTCATCTGTGGTATTTATTCCTTATATTCGCAACCTTAACGAAACCAATCTTATTTTAGCTTCGCCTGATATGGGTTCATCAAACAGAACCAGAACCTTTGCCAGAGCGTTAAACTTAGATATGGTTATTTGCGATAAAGAGCGCAAACGTGCCAATGAAATAGCATCTATGACACTTATTGGTGATGTAGCTGGTAAAGATGTGATTTTGATTGATGATATTATTGACACAGGTAATACATTAGCCAAATCCGCACAAATGCTTAAGGAAAAAGGAGCATTAAGTGTAAGGGCAATGTGTACGCATCCTGTATTATCAGGTAATGCATACGATACGCTTGAAAACAGTGTGATTGATGAATTAGTGGTTTGTGATACCATTCCATTAAAGAGGGAAAGCAGCAAGATTAAAGTGTTAAGTGTAGGTGGGTTATTTGCAGACGCCATTCATAATGTAACGGAGTTTGGAAGTATCAGTTCACTGTTTAACACAGCAACTAAGTAATTCGCTTAAATAAATAATATAAATGTAGAACAGAGGCCCTGCGAATTGGCCAAAGTTTTGCAAAAAACAAAACAAAAACAAAATGAAAACACTTGCCATGTTTGGTTATTTGCGGGACGGAGTAGGTAAATCAACTACCAAATTACTTCGAAACGAGGGTAAAGTGCCGTGTGTATTGTATGGCGGAAACGAGAATGTTAATTTCTCAATGTACTCTGAAGATTTTAAAAACTTAGTGTACACTCCTAACACTTACAAAGTGCAACTTGACATTGATGGAAAAATTTACAAAGCGGTATTGAAAGATATTCAATATCATCCAGTAAATGATTCTATTCTTCATGCTGATTTCTTAGCTATTAGCGAAGATAAAGAAGTGGAGGTAAGAATTCCGGTTAAGTTTATTGGAAATTCAGTTGGTGTTCGTGCGGGTGGTAAATTGGTAGTTAAATCACAAAAATTACGTGTTAAAACTTTACCTTCTAAATTACCTGATTACGTTGAGATCAACATCGAAAACCTGGAAATTGGTAAATCAATTAAAGTAGCAGACATTCCTGCTCAAGAATTTGCTATCCTTGAATCTCCAAATAATCCAATTGTTACAGTTAAAACTACCCGTGCTGCACAAAGCGCTGCTACTGCAGACACAGGTAAAAAGAAATAATTTTATTTCTATAACTACTTTAAAATCCCGCATCAGTTTGGTGCGGGATTTTTTTGTCTAATGAATACAATTAACCTGCTTTAAGTATTTTCATTTGAACATACTTAATCAACTAACTATTCAATATTATTATCATTGCACTATGAAGTTTTTAATTGTTGGCCTAGGGAACATTGGAAGTGAATACGCACATACGCGCCACAATATTGGGTTTGATATTTTAGATGCGTTGGCCAAAAAGCACGGTAAAACATTTGCACCTGATAGATATGCTGATTATTGCATGATATCTGTTAAAGGAAAACAGTTGCACCTTATAAAGCCAACTACTTACATGAATTTAAGT
>JBILPP010000320.1:0-2833 GCA_044373765.1 Bacteroidia bacterium | reverse complement strand
TAAACAAACTTTTAAATGGTCATACTTCTTTGGGTGAAATTGAAAGTTTAGTTGAGGGTCTATATAGCAAATCTAAACTCAACAACAATAAAGAAGTTAATGATTGGATTGAAAATGATTTGGCTTCCTTGTTATCATATAATGATGAGTTGGTGAATTTTGCTGGAGAGTTAAATGAAGAAATGATGAAGTTTGACATCGAAGATCAGAAACGTGATGGAGAACTCAGTCAACTAATGGCTAGTTTGGTTGAAGTGAAACAACAATGGAAGCAACGTTCGTTTATTCCTGATGCCAATTCTACACTGCGTTTTACCTATGGTTATGTGAAAGGTTACTCACCTAATGATGGCTTATATGCAAAGCCTTATACTACTTTAAAAGGGGTTATTGAAAAAAGTGATACAGCAGAATATCAGTTGCTAGATGCTATAAGAGAATTATATGCGGCAGGCGACTTGGGTGATTTTATACATCCTGCTTTGGGTGACTTACCAGTTAATATTTTATATAACTTAGATACAACAGGTGGTAACAGTGGCAGCCCGGTTATGAATGCAAAAGGACAATTAATTGCGATTAATTTCGATCGTGCATTTACTGCAACCATCAACGATTATGCTTGGAATGAAACCTACAGCCGAAGTGTTGGTGTGGACATACGTTATGTATTATGGGTGTTACAAAAAGTAGCTAAAGCAAATCATGTTATTAATGAAATGACAATGGCCAAATAGCCCTATTATAAACCACAAAAAAAGGCATCGTGTTTCATTACATGATGCCTTTTTAATTTAATTTCCTGTATGCTTTAATACTTTTCTAAAATGCTATGCCTATTGTTATACCTGCTCTTATTCCGTATCCTTTTATAAACCTATTGGGTATGCTTGGAGCTAAATAATCAGAATAATCTTCATAATCATAAAACATTGGCATTTGTCTGGTAATGGATTGGTTGATTTTCTCTTGCACCAAAACCTGGTAAACAGGACCAGCAAATAAATCAACCAAAACCGTATTTTTAATGATAAACTGTTTACCCACATTAAATCCAATTCCTGCACTTTTAAAAGATGAGTTTTCCTTTACTGAAGTAGAGTAGTCGGTATAATCAGCTGTTTTTTTATAATCCATGTACCTTAAAAACGGACCAACATAAAAACCATTTAACCCATACCCACTAAAATTTATACGGTATTCAGGGGTAATGCTAAATCCTGTTACACGCAAATCATCAACATTACCGTAATATCTAAAGTCGTTAAAATCCATGTAAGATGCCGTAAGTTGTATTGAACGAAAAGGAGTTATTAAGTATTGATATGAAACGCTCAGGTTGCTATAAATAGGACTAAGCAGGTTGATTTTGGCTCCATTCTTTTTTATGGGCGGAAACTTAGGTTTAGCATGCACAACAATTACTACTAAAATAATTGATGCAAGAAATAGGGTTAGTTTTTTCATCCTTAGATTATGCATTAGAATAATATACCTAGAGTAATTCCTCCCCGCAAACCATAACCACTTATATACCTATCAGGTATATTTTCGGCTAATTCGTTTATTTTTCTTGATTCCAGTCGTGCACCTGTTGTAGCGTTTCTTGTAACTTTATCTTGATAAACCAATGCTTGAAATACTGGCCCACCAAAAAAATCGAATGTAACTCTATTTTGTATGGCAAATTGGTATCCAACAACAAAGCCAACTCCAACGCTTGCAAAATTGAACTTTTCTTTTACATTTATCATTTCTATTGGCATTTGGGAAGAAGTACTTATACTGTTTTGATATCCTGCAATACGCTCATAAAACATGGTGCGGCCAAATCCACCCACATAACCGCCTTCAAAACCCGCTCCAGAGAAATGTAACCTATATTCTCCTGTTAATGCAACACCTCCAACAGTAGTGTAATTATTATTTCCATAATAATTATTGGAGCTTTCATCAAAATCATTGAAATCCATGTATGAAGCACCTATCACAACTGAGTTACCATTGGGTTTTAATTTTTGGTAACTTACGTTAAGTGTATTGTAAATTGCGCTCAACAAATTGGTTCTTATTGCATAATTCCGTTTTACTTCTGAGCTATTTTGGGCCGATCCAGATAAGCTTGTACCTAATAACAATAGGATAATAAAGTGTTTCATATTCTTTTATTAAAATAATAGTCCAACGCTAACCCCACCGCGTATCCAATAACCACTCAGAATAGGTTTAAAATCTGTTGCATTATAGGTGTTTCCTGGTGATGTTAAATTACTGAAATTATATGATGGCCCCATGTTCATATCAAACGCTATACGTTTCAAAAATACCCACTGGTAGCCCATTAATAATCCAATTCCGGGAACAGAGAGTTCATCTTCTTTCGTTTGTATATCTTTTAGGTATTGGTAACGGCCATATGGCTGAAGGTAATATCCCCTAATAGGTGTTTCTCCTAAATAGAACCTGTACTCGAGCGTTGCAGAAAAGCCTCTTACTGGTATTGAAGTATTACCAAATTGCCCAGTAAAATAGCTAGCTGTTGTAACGAAGGAGGCATCATTATTTAGGCTTTTCTCGTAACTTAACGTAACCGTTCCTGCAATAGGGCTCAATAAATTAAACTTTATTATGCTGGTATGATCCTCTTCATTATTTTGGTGGGGCCCCACTTGTGCTGATACAAGTTGAGAAAAAACACTAAAAAATACCCAAATAAAATATTGTTTCATATGTAATTTGATAGCACAATTTATTCTAATTAATATTTTTATCCAAATTATTTTATAACATGAGTGATTGCAAATAAAATAAAAAAGTCGGCTGTGTACAGCCG
>JBILPP010000319.1:0-2839 GCA_044373765.1 Bacteroidia bacterium | reverse complement strand
AAGTAGCTATTCCTGCAGTAGGTGTGTTGGATATGTTAAAATACCATAAGTTTACCATTGGTTGGGGTTGGGCTGTTGAATACGGTAGCAGTGACAATAAAGAGCAGTTTGATTATTTAATTAGATATTCTCCATTACATCACGTTAAGTCTGGGGTAAATTATCCAGCAACTATGATTATGACAGCAGATCATGATGACCGTGTGGTGCCTGCCCATAGTTTTAAATTTGCTGCCGAGTTACAAAGCAAACAATTACCAACAGGGAATCCTGTATTAATTAGAATTGATAAAAAAGCGGGACACGGGGCTGGTAAGCCTACCTCAAAATTAATTGAAGATGCCACAGACATGTGGAGCTTTATATTTTGGAATTTAGAAATGAAATTTTAAACTAAATTTTCAATAAAATGCCCCAATAGCTTACAGGTATTGGGGCATTTTGTTTTAGTCTTTTATAGATTTTGCCATTGTATCAAAATCAGATTTTAACGATTCTTTGTTTTTCAGCGCTGTCCAACACAGCGATTTATAAAAGTGGCCATTTGTTTCAGTGGCTGTTATGAGCATGTAATAGTCACCTTCCTTGTCTTTCCAAGTTAACTCTATTTGCGCATGTTTATTGCCATTAGCCTCTGATGTGGTAACAGTGCCAAGTTTTCTTCCTTTGGCATCTTTCATATAATCTTCGGTAAAAGAATTTAAAAAATCTGTAGGGTTGTTAAACTTCATCCCCAAAGATTCTAAATGATCTTTTGCATCTTCAATTACAACCAGATAAGCATCTTTTATAGCACTTTGATATTGTAACAAAGCGACATCATTTAAGTCGTATGCCTTAACCATATAGTCTGCAACATTCATGGTAAAACAATGGCCCCCCGTTTTGCTTGTAAATTGTGCATTAGCGGTAAATCCTAGTACCACAAAAATGCTAAAAAGTAGTTTTTTCATAAAATGTAAATATAATATTATTCAATAATAAGTTGGTATCTATATAATAATCCGCTTAAATCATGTCGAGAGAATTTAGCCTTTTTAACACGATTCATTGCGGGATCTATCAAAAAATTAATGTTGGTGGTAAAGTCTACTGATTCTATATTGGTTTGTTCGAACACAGCCTCACTAAAATCACAATTTGTTATTTTGGATGATGAAAGGTCTGTTTGGGTTAAGTTTACACCTTTCATTAAACAATCATTGAAACTACTTTTATTCAGTTTTTTTCTTTCAAAAGTAGCATAGCTCAGGTTACAATTTTTAGCTATTATACAAAAGCCAAAATCTTTAACACGGTTAAAATTTAATCCTATAAGTTTACAATCTGTAAAATGGCATTCGTTTAGTATACATAAATCAATATTTGCGTTACTAAAATTACAATTTATAAACTCACAATCATTAAAGGTAATACCCTTTATGCTGTTAAAAATACAATTAACAAACTCACAGCTTTCGTATTCATTGTCCGCTAATTTTTGCTCACTAAAATCTACTTGCTTAAATTCTTGTTTATGCATTACTAGTTTATTTTGCCTCCATTAATAATCACTGTCTCTATTAAATCAACTCCAAAACTATAAGGAATAAACGCCAGTGATGGTATTGGTTTAGTGATGATCACATTACCCAGTTTGCCTTTTGTTATACTTCCGTGTGTATGGCTTAATTCTAGTGCATTGGCCCCGTTAATTGTAGTTGCATTGATGGCTTCTTCAGGTGTTAGTTTCATTTGAGTACAAGCTAAAGAAACTACAAAACTCATACGTCCATTTGGCGATGATCCTGGATTGTAATCGCTGGCCAAACAAAACGGTAAACCTGCATCAATTATTTGCCTACCTGGCGCATAAGGTATGCCTAAAAAGAAAGAACAATTCGGTAATCCCACCGGCATTGTATTTCCGTTTTTTAAGCTGGTAATTTCTGCTTCTCCAGTATATTCTAAATGGTCAACGCTCAATGCTTGGTGTTTAACCGCAATCTGCACACCACCCGTATAACCAAGTTCGTTGCCATGTATTTTTGCTTTTAAACCATATTGTTTCGCTGCAATAAGAATTCGTTCAGTTTCATCCACAGTAAAAAATCCTTGGTCGCAAAATACATCACAATATTCAGCTAAATTTTCGGCTGCAACTTTTGGTAACATGTCATTTAGAACCAAATTAATGTATGCTTCTCGATTTTGTTTGTACTCGGTTGGTATGGCATGTGCGCCTAAAAAGGTTGCTTTAATGGTTATGGGCGAAATTGCTTTTAAACGTTTAATAACCCGCAACATTTTTAGTTCATCTTCAACAGTAAGCCCATAACCACTTTTTATTTCAATGGCACCTGTTCCGTAACTAATTACTTCAAATAATCTGGCTTTTGCACTTTCAAACAATTCATCTTCACTCATGGCTTGCAGTTTTCGCGCAGAGTTTAAAATGCCACCACCAGCTTCAGAAATCTCTTCATAACTTCTACCTTTTATGCGCATCACAAATTCTTCTTCTCTACTTTTTGCATAAACAATATGCGTGTGCGAGTCAATAAAGCACGGTAATACGTATCCATTTTTGGCATCAATTACTTCGGTTGTTGTTTCTGGTAGACTATCCATAGCGCCAAAGTCTATTATAATTCCATCATTAATTAATAAATAGGCATTATCAATGCTATCAAGCATATTCATTTCAGTACCCGATTTTTTTTGAATGGATACATTCTGTATTATTCCGTATAACGTCTTTATGTTTTTAATAAGTACTGATTTCATATCACAGGCAAATAACGAACATGTTGAATAATTTAAAAAATAAATGATACTTGGTTTAGTGTTCAAGTATTTA
>JBILPP010000318.1:0-2843 GCA_044373765.1 Bacteroidia bacterium | reverse complement strand
AGGTATTTTAGTATGCGCTAGTTCTATATCAGCAATCATATTATCCAATGCCTTAATATCATTTTTCGACATATCTTTTAACGCAGCTCCTTCGCCTTTGTGTTGATACTTGTATTTTTTGCGGGGTTTAACGTGCTCGGCAAGTGTTTCATCAAAATGGTTTTTCTTTATAAAATCAACCAATAAATCTTTTGATAATGAAGTAAAACTATTGCTAATGCTCACCGGTCCTATCAAGTATTGATAACGATTGGGATGTAACTTTAAAAAAGCCAATACCCCTTTCCAAAGCAGCATCAAACTGTATGGCTTACGTTGGTATTCCATGGTAATAAACGAACGTCCAAGTTCTAAACTATTTTTCAAAACAGGGTTAAAGTCTTTATCTATTTTAAATAACTCGTTTAGGTAAAATCCTTTTTTCTTATAACGCCTGTGTAACACATCACCCAAGCCAATGCGGTATGCGCCTACAATTTTTTTGTGCGATTCATCCCAAATAAATAAATGTTTATAATTTAAGTCGTACTCATCTGTATCGCAACTTTGGTTGGTGCCTTCTCCTACCTCTCTAAATGTAATTTCGCGTAACCTCGAAATTTCCCTTAACACACTTGGTATGTTACGAGCCCCTGCAATGTATACTTTATAATGATCATGGGTTATTAACAAACTATTTTCAGGTAATTGCGCTAAGTCTTGTTCAATAAGTTGTGTTGATGTTTCGTTAATGATTGGATGAGGCTCATCAGGTTTCTTAAACTTTAGTCTAGAAATAAAAGATTGGGGCTCTATCTCTAAAGATGATTCTAATGCGTATGTTTTAGCGCGTAAAAATCGCAGCAATTCATTGGGGTCGTTAAATTCGTTAATGGTTTTTATATTGATGGGCTTACCAACACGTATCTGTATTTTCTCTTTTGTTTTATTGAATAACTCCGATGGTAACTTGGCAGTACGCAAAGCGGGATGCACCAATCCAAGTAAATTAAATGCGATGCTGTTATGCCCGCTAAAATAAACTGGAACAACTTTAACTTGTGCTTTTAAAATCATTTTACCTACAACAGGATTCCATAGCTTATCACTAATTTTCAAGGTATTTAATTTCAATGATGAAACCTCGCCTGCTGGAAATATACCTATTGGATGACCTTCTTTTAAAGCTTGTAAACACTTTTTAATACCACTGATGTTTATGCCTGTTTTACTGCTTGTTTCGAATGGGTTAACGGGCACAAAGTTTTCTTTTAATGCGGGTATAAGTTGCAATATCAAATTTGCCATTATCTTAAAATCGGGTCTGGCTTGAGTAAGTATGCGCAACAGCATCAAACCATCTATACCGCCATACGGGTGATTAGCTACCACAATGAAAGGTTCATGTTGTGGTATATTTTTCAGCTCTTCAGTATTAAACTCATAAGCCACCTGAAGTTCATTTAATATTTCATCAGCAAACTCCATACCTTTAGTGTCCGCATGATTTGCATATAATTGATTTACCTTTTCAAGTTTCAATGCTTTTATAATCAATGGCGCAAGCGAGGCTAATTTCAATTTTTGTAACTTTAAACCTTTACTTACCGCTTCTTTGCTTATCAATTCTTTACCCGACATAGTTATGGTTATTATACATGCAAAATTGTTAGCCCCACATTAACCCTGTGTTACCAATGTATTAATTATGCATAAATTCGCTCCTTTGTCTTATTTTGCGTTGTAATTAATAGTTATGCAACCTATGTTATCGCCCGAAAACCTTTTAAATACTAACAATCTTGAGTTATTGGCAACGCAAGTGGTTGAAGGTTTTATTACTGGTTTGCATAAAAGTCCTTTTCATGGTTTTTCGGTTGAGTTTGCCGAACATAGAATATATAATACAGGAGAAAGTACCAAACATATTGACTGGAAATTGTATGGACGAACAGATAAATTATTTGTTAAACGCTATGAGGAGGAAACCAATTTACGTTGTCATTTGGTTATCGATACATCAGGCAGCATGTTTTACCCAGCGGAGGGTTTAAATAAAATGCGTTTCAGTGTTTTTGCAGCAGCCTCTCTTATGCATTTACTTCGTAAGCAACGCGATGCTTGCGGACTTTCATTATTTGATGAAGATTTATACTACCATAGTGAGTGTAAAGTTTCTCAAACTCATGTACGCATGTTGTATGCTAAAATGGAAGAACTTTTAAAGCCTGCTCTCAATCCAACTAAATCGAATATTTCCCAAAGTTTACATCGTTTAGCCGAACGACTGCATCGCAGATCACTGGTGATCATATTTAGTGATATGTTTGGTGATGCATCAAAAAATGATGAATTGTTTGCAGCATTACAACATTTAAAATACAACAAACATGAGGTGGTATTATTTCATGTATTGGATAAAAAAACCGAACACGAATTCGACTTTGCAAACCGGCCTTATTTGTTTGTGGATAGTGAAACAGGAGAACAGATGAAGTTGTTTCCGGCACAAGTTAAACAACAATACTTAGCTGCTTTAAATGAGCATCAGCAGCAACTTGAATTAAAGTGTGCACAGTATAAAATTGAATTTATTGAAGCCAATGTTGGTAATGATTTTAGCCAAGTATTATTGCCATTTTTAGTTAAACGGAATAAGATGAAGTAATTTGTTTGGTTTTAACTTGGATGTTAAGCATTGGTTGATTGGTTAGCTAAAAAAAACGCTCCAGCAGTTCATACCACTAAAGCGTTTTTTTACATTTAATTTTTATTATATCGCTATTATCAAAAAATAATTCTTCTTTCCTTTTTGTGCTATCAGGTACTTGCCGTTTATTAAAAATGAAGTATTGATGAGTGTC
>JBILPP010000317.1:0-2855 GCA_044373765.1 Bacteroidia bacterium | reverse complement strand
AATAGATTGTTATCAAAGCGATGATTTTGATGCGGGTTTAGTAATAGTAGAAGGTAAACTAATTAAAGGTGTTACTCACCAACAGGCCGAGGATGCAATTGAAAAAGTGCTAAATGAACTAATTGAATGTGGTATATCAGAGACTGAATTAGAAAAAGTTAAAAATAAGTCAGAAACAAATATCCGATTTAATGATATGGGTGTTTTAAATAAAGCCATGAAATTAGCCTACGCAGCCTATTATGGTGATATAGAACTAGCCAATTCAGAAGTAAGTGAATATTTAAAGGTAAGCGCTCACGACATCCAAAGAGTTGCTAAAACATACTTAAAATCAACCAATTGCAACGTACTTTATTATCACGCAAAAAATGAATCAACCAAATAGAACAATTGCGCCAGAAACGCAGAAGATAAAGCACCTAGATTTTCCCGCTTGCAAAAAAAGTTTGGGCAAAACAGGTGTAAGCATTTATCACTTAAACGCACCAGTAGATGAGGTTTTAAGGATTGAATTCGTATTTGATGCGGGTATCGCTAAACAAACACAAAAGCTAATAGCAACAGGAGTTAACCGACTTTTAACAGAGGGTACACAAACAAAAACAGCGGAACAGATTGCTGATGGATTAGATTTTTATGGAAGTTATTTGCAAACAAGGTGCGCTGTGGACGATGCCCAACTTACTCTATACTGCCTAAAAAAACACCTACATAAGTGTTTGGAAATAGTATTAGATGTGATAAAAAACGCCCAATTTCCTGAAAATGAAATAGATATATACAAAAAAAACAATAAACAGCGTTTAAAAGTACAGCAACAAAAAACTTCTTATTTGTGTAGAAAAGCATTTTATGAAACACTTTTTGGGAACACAAGCCCTATTGCATCATACTCATTACCAATAGACTATGAAAGTTTTTCACGTGAAACACTGGTTGAATTTCACCATAAATACTATGCTCAAACAATCAAGTACATTACATTGGCAGGCGATGTAAATGATGATGTAATTGAACAAATATCACTATTTAGTGCATCATTTATTCCTTCGCAAAGCGATAATAAATACAGAAACGA
Source organism: Bacteroidia bacterium (assembly GCA_044373765.1). GTDB lineage: Bacteria > Bacteroidota > Bacteroidia > UKL13-3 > UKL13-3 > UBA6183. Next base: position 1,774 of record JBILPP010000317.1, on the reverse strand, counting down.
AACCATTATCCCAGAAAATAAAGCTGTAAAAAAAGAAAAATCTACTCAAGCAACACTTCGAGTTGGCAGAAAAATTATAAACAGATCCCATCCTGATTACAGAAAACTACAACTTGTTAACCTTGTTTTAGGTGGATATTTTGGTTCACGATTGATGAAAAATATACGAGAAGAAAAGGGTTTAACGTATGGTATATATTCTGTGTTAGAATCCTATTTAGATGATGGCTGCTTTTATGTAGAGGCGGATGTTAATAATGATAAAACACACGTAGCTATTGAAGAAATATATAAAGAAATTAATAGCCTGTGTGTTGAATTGGTTCCAGAAAAAGAACTTATTACAGCAAAAAACTATCTGCTTGGTTCTCTTTTAAGAAGTATTGATGGTCCTTTTACCATTGTGGATCGTAACCGAATATTACTCGATTATGGATTTAAACCCAATTATTATGATGAATTTATAGAAATAATCAACACAACAACGCCTGAGGAGTTAAGAGATTTATGCAATAAGTACTTAAAGCCAGAAAACCTCGTTGAGATAACATGCGGTGCATAATAAACATCATTCTTATACTGGTTATTGGGTCTAAATCGGTCCATTCACAATCGCCTAATTTAAGACGAATTTGCCCAAATGGTGCGGATAATAATTTATATTGGTCAAACCCTTTTGATACTTGCAGTCAATTTACATTTAATATCATTTGGGAAAGGAAAGGGATAACGGGGCCCTTTTTCCCGTTAGATACAATTTTCAATGCAACGCAAGAAACATACCTACACATTAATGCAACTCCGCCACTTAGTGAACCAAACTCTTGTTATTTTATTGAAAGAAGAGATTCTTGTGGTCCAAGTTATAATCAATACAGTGACACTTTATTGGTAGATGTATTACCACCAGCTATATCTGAACTTGATTCTGTAAGCATAGATATAACAAGTAACCGAGTGATACTAGGTTGGAGCAAAAACACCTCGCCTGACTTTGATAAATATTTATTGTATGTTCTTGTAAATGGGTTTTTCACGGCAATGACTCCATCTGAAACAAGAGATACATTTGCTGTAGATCTGGGATCAACAGATCCTGAAAAAGGAAGTTATACTTATAATATCAATACAAGAGATAGTTGTGGTAAGCTACCTGCTTTCGAAAAAAGACACAGCACAATTTTTTTAAGATCCCAAAACGACACATGTGCAAAAACATATCTTTTAACGTGGTCGCATTATATTGGCTGGGAAACAATAAAAAAATATTACATATTTAAAAAAACCAATAACAATGCTTTTGAATTGATTGATTCAGTTAATGGAAATGCCAATACATATCAATCCAAGTATACAACTGGAAATGATTACAGCTTTTATGTTAGGGCTATAAAAGACACTTCACTATTAATAACAAGCTCATCAAACAAGGTAAGTTTCATTTCAAGATTAAGACAGGATCCAACCTCAATAAATATAAATTATATTTCATCTGGAATACCCATTAACGAAAACTTATACCTGAGCTTTAATACAAACAAAAACGATGAGGTATCTAAATACGAATTAGGCATTCTAGACGAGCGGCTCAATCTAATTTCAACTACATTACTAAACAAGTCAGATATAGACACCCGAGTTAATCTTGGACTTAGTGACAAAAATAGATATCTTTTTTATATATCAGCCTTTGATATTTGTAATAACATTTCGTTTATTAGCGATACAAGCACCAACATGGTGTTATCAGGAAAAGACAATAATAACATCCGGG
>JBILPP010000315.1:0-2858 GCA_044373765.1 Bacteroidia bacterium | reverse complement strand
GATAATGAATAAGTGGGTTCAATCGCAAAAGTGATTAGGTTACTTACTTTTTTCGATCCAAAAATACCAATGTTATAAAATCCACCTCCGTTGTATTTTCCGTATTGTGTGCCAATTGTACTCATGTTTAATGAACCTCTTACACCATATTCGAAATTTGATTGTGCATCAACATTTACGGTTAAAAAAGTTAATATAAATAAGTATTGTAATGTAATTCTATTAAATCCCATGTGCTTAGTTTGTAATAAAGTCAATATTTCGAATTAAACCGTTGTATTTGGTTCTTTTCACAGGAGATTTTTTAAAAACTGTTTTAAAAACATCTTCTGTAATTTCCATCCAATCTTGCTTCGTAAAGTTTAATAGTTCTTTACTTGGTGTAAATGCTGGTTCTGTATTTGGTTTCGCAAATCGGTTCCAAGGGCAAACATCTTGGCAAACATCGCATCCAAACATCCAATTGTCTAATTTTCCTTTTGCTTCCATTGGTAAAGCATCTTTTAGTTCTATGGTGTAATATGAAATGCATTTACTTCCATCAACAACAGTTGGGCTCACAATAGCTTGTGTCGGACAGGCATCAATACATGCAGTACAAGTTCCGCAATGGTTTGTGGCTATTAAGTTGTCAGGTATTAATTCTAAATCTAAAACTAATTCACATAAAAAATAATACGAGCCACTTCCTTTATTGATTAAATTCCCATTTTTACCAATCCAACCTAATCCGCTTTTTACAGCCCATGCACGCTCTAATATCGGGGCAGAATCCACAAACGCGCGCCCATTAACTTCCCCAATATTTTCTAAGATCCAATTTAGTAGCTCATGGAGCTTATTTTTTACCACGTCATGGTAGTCATTACCATACGCGTATTTGCTAATCTTTGGGGCAGTATCATCAGTTTGTTTCAGGGGTGAGTAATAGTTAAACAATAACGACACCACTGTTTTTGCTCCATCAACCAATAACCTTGGGTCTAATCTTTTATCGAAATGATTTTCCATGTAGGCCATTTTACCGTGCATGTTGTTCGATAACCACTTTTCTAACCTAGACGCTTCTGTTTCCAAAAACTCGGCCTTACTAAATCCCACATCAAAAAAACCAATTTCTTTGGCTTTAATTTTTATGAGTTGGGTATTGTGTAAGGCATTATTCATTTATGGCAAATATACATATTGATAAGGCTTTTTGCATTAACATAATGACTAGGAATAGCAACTTAATGATCAAACTTCAATAGATTTGATTCAATCTGAAAACTTATACTATTTTCGCTGCTCAATCATATTTGTTACATGAAAAAATTATTGTTATTGTTTTCTCTCTTTGCAGTTGGTTCAGTGCTTACCTCACACACCACAAAAAAGCAGGAAGAGGGTATGTTTCCATTATCGGAACTTAAAAATATTGATGTAAAAAAAGCGGGTTTAAAAATTACGCCACAAGAATTATATAACCCAAGTGGAACTAGTTTAATTGATGCCATTGTTAGGGTTGGTGGTTGTACTGGATCATTTTTAAGCAATGAAGGGTTAATCGTTACCAATCATCATTGTGCTTTTAGTTATGTACAAGCCATTAGTGATGTAAAAAACGATTACATTAAGCTTGGTTTCTTGGCCCAAAACCGCCAGCAAGAAGTACCTGCCAAAGGGTTAGTATGTAAAATTACAGCATCATATAAAGATGTATCTGTTGATGTATTGAATGGTACACAGGATTTGGATGCCGTAAGCCGATTAAAGAAGATTGCAGATAATATTAAAGTTGTTACGCTAAAAGAGAACGAATCCAACCCGGGTTTACAATGCGAAATATCCGAGATGTTTACGGGTAAAACGTATGTGCTTTTTCGTTACAAATTACTTAAAGATGTACGATTGGTTTATGTGCCACCAGTTAGCATTGGTGCTTATGGTGGTGAACTAGATAATTGGGTGTGGCCACGCCATAGTGGAGACTTTGCATTTTTACGTGCATATGTTGCACCTGACGGAAGCGCAGCTGAATACAGTGATAAAAACGTTCCTTACAAGCCTGTAAAATATCTAAATGTAAATCCCAAAGGTGCAAATGAAAATGATTTTATTTTTGTATTGGGTTACCCGGGGCGCACATACCGCCATCAGCCTGCAGGGTTTTACGAATACCACGAAAATTACTTTTTAGGATACATTAGTAATTTGTTTGATTGGCAAATAAACCAGATGGAACAACTTGGAAAAAAAGATTATGCACTTAGCATTAAATATGCAGCGCGTATTAAAAGTTTGGCTAATACGGCTAAAAATTTCAAGGGTAAATTACAAGGATTTAAACGTGCTGATTTAAGTGCTAAAAAGCGTGAGGAAGAAAAGCAATTGCAACAATATATAGATGGCAATAGCGTGCTTAAATCTAAATATGGAAAAGTTATTCCTCGAGTTAATGATCTTTACAGTGATTTAATGAAATACGCTAATCGCAATATGTGGCTTGATCAAATTTACAGTGTATCACCATTGGTGCAAGCCTCTGCAACATTGTCTAATTACAAACTAATATACCAAAAGTTACCGAATGAAACGGCTAAAAAAGAATTTCTCACCTCTCAAAAAGCAAATATAAAAAAGGATTTGAGTAAATCACTTGGACGATATGACGTCAATTTGGATAAACTCGCCATGGTAAAAATGTTCAGTGATGCCGTTTCATTTAATTCAAATAATATGTTGCCTTCAGTAAACAAACTTTTAAATGGTCATACTTCTTTGGGTGAAATTGAAAGTTTAGTTGAGGGTCTATATAGCAAATCTAAACTCAACAACAATAAAGAAGTTAATGATTGGATTGAAAATGATTTGGCTTC